>NZ_JAMOYY010000047.1:0-22293 GCF_023669475.1 Blautia sp. MB18-30
GGCATACGGGAACAGTATAAATATAGCTTGTGGACACTGTGTAAGACATTGCAGTACCGTAAGGTGTTTGCCAATGCAGTAGTGGGAGAAGCAAGAATCCCCCTGCTTTAGCTGTGGGGAGTGTCAACAGAAGGACATCTACACAGGAGAGCAGTGGCTGGAGATCATGCCGCAAAAAGCATCCAAAGCGCAGGCTGCTTTGCAGCTAAAACAAAAACTGGAATGTGACAGATTAGTTGTTTTTGGTGATGGAAATATCTCCAAAAAATATCTATTTCCAAATCAACTGTTTTATGATATCATATAGCTTAACCTGCGGAAAATGGAGGTTATAAGACATGAATCATATTGAAGAAAAGATCATTCAGACTATAGATGAACACAGAGATGAGATCATAACTTTTGCGAAGGATATCCAGAGCCATCCGGAGCCGGGATTTTATGAGGAGAGAACAGCCGCACATGTTGCGGCTTTTTTGCGTGGCCTGGGACTTCGTGTGCATGGAGGACTTGCACGCACAGGAGTCCGCGCTGAGTGGATGGAACAGGACGGACCGAACGTTACTATTATCGGAGAACTTGACGCCATCGGATGTAAGTCGCATCCGATGGCTGATCCCGCCAACGGGACAGCACATGCATGCGGACACCACGCACAGATTGCAGCCATGATCGGCGCAGCATTGGCACTGACCAATGAGGAGGTTCAAGCCTCTCTGTCTGGGTCCGTATCTTTTTTTGCCGTTCCGGCGGAAGAATACATTGATGCAGATAAACGTGCACGGCTTCGGAAAGAGGGAATCGGCTTCCCGGCATCCGGAAAAAGCGAGCTAATCCGGCTTGGAGAATTTGATCATTCAGACATTATTTTGACCACACATGTGCACATGATGCCGGTAGAAGAAGATTTTTACCTGGGAAATGCGGCATGCAACGGATTTTCCGCAGAACGAGTGACAGTAAGAGGAAAAGCCGCACATGCAGCCATTGATCCATGGGATGGTGTCAATGCATTAAGTATTACTTCCAGTGCCATCCAGATGATGGGACTGATGCGGGAAACGTTCCGGGAGGAAGACCATGTGCGTCTTCACAACGTGATCCGAAAAGCCGGAGATGTGATCAATGCAGTTCCGGACGAAGCGGTGATCGAAACAAAAGTCCGTGCAGCGTCTCTGGATGCGATCCGGGCAACACAGGAAAAAATGGACCGTGCCTATGACGGAGCTGCCTATGCATTCGGTGGTACGATCGAAAGAGAACCGCTTCAGGGATATATGCCGATCCTGCACAGAGGTGCGGATAAAGTGATGGAAGAATCCGTAAAGCTTCTGGATGCTTCATACCGATGTTCAAAGCCGGCAGATTTTAACAACGCCTGTACCGACGTAGGAGACCTGACCCATCTGTTTCCAGTGCTGAATTTTACATTCGGAGGATTTGCGGGAAAACTTCACGGAGCAGATTTTAAGATCATGGATGAAGAACTGGCATATATCAAACCAGCCAAGCTTCTGGCACTGACTACGTATCGTCTTCTTTGTGATCAGGCAAAAGAAGCAAAAAAAATCTGTCGGGAATTTAAACCTGTATTTAATAAAGAAACTTATTGTCAGTATATACGAGATAATTTTCATGAAAATGAGTAGTTAACCGAATCAGGAGAATCCCCTGCGAGAGTACAATAAGCAATCTTATATCAGGAAAGTCCCATGCAGGGTGCGGATATCATAGCAAACAGAAGGAGAACTAAATGTCCGAAATTTCATTAGAACTGAAAAACATAAAAAAGAGCTTCCAGGAAGGTGAGGACGTCCTGGAAAGCATTTGTCTTACAGCAAAAAAAGGAGAATTTGTCACTCTGCTGGGGTCTTCCGGCTGTGGAAAAACCACCACACTGCGGATCATTGCAGGCCTGGAACAGCCAGATTCCGGCCAGGTTTTTCTGGATGGAAAGGATGTGACATCCCTGGAACCGAATCAGCGCAATGTGAACACAGTGTTCCAGAATTATGCACTTTTTCCCCATATGAATGTAGCAGATAACATTGGATATGGGCTGAAATTGAAAAAAACATCGAAAGCGGAGATCAGCAGAAGAGTCAAAGAAATGCTGGAGCTTGTTCAGCTTCCGGGTTTTGAGAGGCGTAAGCCGTCAGAGCTTTCCGGCGGTCAGCGCCAGCGTGTGGCCATAGCCAGAGCACTTGTGAACAATCCGGAGGTACTTCTTCTGGACGAACCCCTTGGTGCGCTGGATCTGCAGCTGAGGCGTGCCATGCAGCACGAGCTGAAGCGCCTGCAGAAGAAGCTGGGGATCACCTTTATCTATATCACTCACGATCAGGAAGAAGCCATCAACATGTCTGATACGATCGCTGTGATGAACCACGGTCGCTTTGAGCAGATTGGGACGCCGGATGAGATCTATAATCATCCGAAGACCAGCTATGTGGCAACCTTTGTTGGAAATGCCAATATCCTGACCGGTATTGTGGAAAGCATTGCGGAAGAGGAGATTGACGGTACTTCCGCTCAGATCACCGTAAGAACTGATGCCGGAAAAGTAAAAGTATCAATGAACACCGCAGCCAAATCTGACAGAGGATTTTTTCCGCAAAAAGGAGAAAAGGTTACTATTGCAGTAAGAAGCGAAAATATCCGGTTTGAAGAAAATAAAAAAATTGCACAACAAAGCACGCCAAATTGCACATCAGAAAACATACAAAAGAATGTACAGGAGCCCGCAGAAAAAAACACAGATGACAGCTGCGATGGCTTAACCGCCGAAGTCATTGAAAAAACCTTCGCCGGCGGCCAGCTCCGTGTTGTTTTGAAAACTTCGGAAGGTCAGGAAATCGTGGCAAGCCGTTACGGCATTGATACAAATGTCAGTGTAGGAGAAAAGGTGCGCTGCTGTTTTCTTCCTACAGATGCAGTGCTGGTAGATCGGGAAGAAAGATCAGAAGAAGTATTGCCGGATCAGTCAGGTCCCTGTGCAGGAGGTATCCATGCGTAAGCACAGAGCAGGCTCCGTATGGATGATCCTGCCGCTGTATCTTTTTACACTGATCTTCGTCGCACTGCCTCTTCTGTATGTAGTTGCACTGAGCTTTTCCACAGCAGACGGCGGCTACGGTGTGAACTGGAAATTTACTCTGGATAATTACAAGCAGATCCTGGAGCCTGTATACCTGCAGACCTTTACGGGATCCTTCCGCCTTGCGCTCACCAGCACTTTGATCATCTGTCTGGTGGGCTACCCTTTCGGATACTTTATGGCAAAGCTTTCCGAGGGCAAAAAGAAGTTGGCCATGCTTTTCCTGATGCTGCCTTTCTGGGTGAATTCCCTGATCCGTCTTTATGGCTGGATCATCATTCTCCAGAAAAAGGGCCTTCTGAATTATCTGCTGATGAAGCTTGGCATCATCCAGGAGCCCTTAAAAATCCTGTACAGCTATCCGGCGATCGTGATCGGTATGATCTATGTATTGCTGCCGTTTATGGCACTGTCCGTATATTCCAGTGCGGAAAAGCTGGACTGGTCCCTTGTGGAAGCTGCCAGAGACCTTGGAGCCAGCAGATGGAAGGCTTTCTGGAGCGTCACCTTTAAGCTGACTTTGCCGGGACTTCTTTCCGGAGTGATACTTACCTTTATTCCGTCTATGGGTCTGTTTTTTATTGCGGATATCCTGGGCGGAAACAAGATCGTACTTGTGGGAAGCCTGATCCAGGAGCAGATGACAAGAGGCAATAACTGGCCCTTTGCCGCAGCACTGGCTGTGGTACTGATGATACTGACAACTCTGATGATCGTATTATATCGGAAGCTTACCAATGTGAAGGAACTGGAGGGAATCGGATGAAAAAGAACTCAAAGCTTTCAGGACTGTACCTGGGGATCCTGTTTTTCCTTATGTATCTGCCCATTGGTGTGGTAGTGGTATTTTCGTTTAATGAAGCAAGACTTCCGGTGCGCTTTACCGGTTTTTCCCTGAAATGGTATCAGGAACTGTTTCAGGACAGGGATCTGATCCAGGCATTGAAAAACAGTCTGATCCTGGCGGTGTCCAGCTGTGGGGTATCTGCAGTGATCGGAACACTGGGGGCTGTAGGACTTTCCAGGATCCACTGGAAAACAAAAGGGGTGATGGAGTATATTTCCATTCTGCCTCTGATGATCCCGGAGATCATTCTGGGAATGGTACTGATGGCATTTTTCTATATGCTGAACCTGCCATTTGGAATGCTGACACTTCTGATCGGACACACGGTTTTCTGCGTGCCCTATATTTTGATGGAGGTAAAAGCAAGGCTTGTGGGAATGGATCCGTCCCTGGAAGAGGCAGCCAGAGATCTTGGTGCCGGTTCCTTTCGGGCCTTCTGGGACATTACCCTGCCGCTGATCATGCCGGCTGTTATATCCGGTTCTCTGCTGGCCTTTGCCATGTCCATGGACGATGTGGTGATCAGCATTTTTGTAACCGGGCCACGTGTATCCACGCTGCCGATAAAAGTTTACACACAGATGAAAACAGGCGTTACGCCGGAGATCAATGCACTTTGTACCATAATGCTGGGAGTGATCCTTCTGGTACTGGCAGTATATCTGATCGCAGGAAAACGCGGGAAGGGGAATATAAAAGATGAGCAATAAACTGATCGAGTTAAAAAATCTCACAAAAAACTTTGATGACCAGCAGGTGCTCCGGGGCATTAATCTGGACATTCACGAAAACGAATTCCTTACGCTTCTGGGACCCAGCGGCTGTGGAAAGACAACAACCTTAAGGATCATTGCCGGCTTTGAGGAGCCAAGCGGCGGAGAGGTACTGTTTAACGGAATTGAGATCTCCAAGCTGCCTCCATATAAAAGAGAGATCAACACGGTATTCCAGAAATATGCATTGTTTCCGCATCTCAATGTTATGGACAATATCGGTTTCGGCCTGAATCTGAAAAAGGTAGATAAATCTGTTATTGAGCAGAAGGTAAAAAGAATGCTGAAAATGGTAGGGCTGGAAGGCTTCGAAAAAAGAGATGTTACACTTCTTTCCGGTGGACAGCAGCAGCGAGTTGCCATTGCCAGAGCTCTTGTCAATGAGCCGAAGGTTCTTCTGCTGGATGAGCCACTCGGCGCACTGGATGCCAAGATCCGTAAGCAGATGCAGATCGAGCTGAAAAAGATCCAGAGAGAGGTAGGGATCACCTTTATCTATGTTACTCATGACCAGGAGGAGGCACTTTCCATGTCTGATACGGTAGTAGTCATGAACAATGGTGAGATCCAGCAGATCGGAAGCCCGACAGATATCTATAATGAGCCAGAGAACCGTTTTGTTGCCGGCTTTATCGGAGAGTCCAATATTATAGAAGGAACAATGATCAGGGATTTCCTTGTGGAGTTTGATGGCTTCCGTTTTGAATGTGTAGACAAGGGATTTGAGGACAACGAAGCCATTGAGGTTGTTCTCCGCCCGGAGGACCTGGATATTGTGGAACCGGATCAGGCCAAGATCAGAGGAACGGTACGGAACATTACGTTCAAGGGCGTGCATTATGAGATCCTGGTTGAGACGGAGCTTCGCACATACATGGTGCACACTACCGATTATGCAGAAGTGGGACGTGAAGTGGGACTGAAGTTTGGTCCTGAGGATATCCATGTTATGTGCAGAATGGGAGGATACTAATGAAACAGTTCAAGCATCTGATCAAGCCGTATATCATCTGGGCTTCGATCCTGATCGTGGTACCATTGATCCTGATCGTGCTTTATGCATTTACCTCAGATGGAAATGAAGTTCTGACCCTGCATTTTACATGGGCGAATTTTGCAAAATTTCTGGAAGCTACATATTTAAGTGTTATCCTAAAATCCTTCCGCCTGGGTATCCTGACCACACTGATCTGCCTGGTCTGCGGATATCCGCTGGCATACATTATCTCCAAATATTCTGAAAAGGTGCAGAGCTTTCTGATCCTTATGGTCACCATTCCCATGTGGATCAACATGCTTCTCCGTACCTATGCATGGATGAACATTCTTTCTGACAATGGTCTGGTGAACAACCTTCTGAAAATGCTGGGAATCTCACCGATCACCATGATGTATACAGATTTTTCCGTTATCGTGGGCCTTGTTTGTAACTTTATGCCCTTTATGATCATTCCGATCCATACATCCTTAAGTAAAATGGACAAGTCACTGATCGAAGCGGCCAACGACCTTGGTGCCAATCCATTCCAGACCTTCTGGAGGATCACCTGGAAGCTTTCCATGCCAGGTGTGGTCAATGGTATCATGATGGTATTCCTTCTGTCCATATCAACCTTCGTTATTCCGAAGCTTCTCGGCGGCGGCCAGTACATGCTGATCGGTAATCTCATCGAGTCACAGTTTATTTCTGTAGGTGCCTGGAACTTCGGAAGTGCCATTTCTCTGATCCTGGCAGTGATCATCCTGATCTTTATGAGCCTGATGAAGAAGATGGATACTCAGGACGATTAAAGGAGGCAGGAGATGAAAAGAAAAAATACCATATTTTCAAAATTATATGTAGTGCTGTGTCTGGCATTTTTTTACCTGCCGATCCTTGTGACCATGATCTTTTCCTTTAACTCATCCAAGTCCCTGACCAGATTTACAGGATTTTCCCTGCGCTGGTACGGAGAGCTGATAAACAACATGGAGATCAGTAAGGCAGTTTATGTTTCGGTCACAGTGGCAATTCTGGCAACTGTTATTTCCACAGTGCTGGGAACCATCACAGCCATCGGACTTTCAAAATCCAGAAAGGTGCTGAAGGAGATGGTCCTTACCATCAATAACTTTCCAATTCTGAATCCGGAGATCGTAACCGCGATTGGTCTGATGCTGCTGTTTTCTTCGCTGGGAATGACGAAAGGCTATCTGACCATGCTGCTGGCACATATCGCATTCTGTACGCCCTATGTGATCACCAGTGTATATCCGAAGGTGCGAAGCCTGGATCCGAACCTTGCCAATGCAGCCATGGATCTTGGTGCAACGCCATATCAGGCACTTACCAAGGTTATCGTGCCCATGATCAAAGAAGGGATTTTTGCGGGAGCGCTCCTGGCCTTTACCATGTCCTTTGACGATTTCGTAATTTCCTACTTTGTTTCCGGAAACGGAGTAAAAAATATATCCATTGTTGTATATAATATGACAAAGCGTATCAATCCCACTATCAACGCCCTTTCTACTATTGTGATCGTGGTCATTGTACTGGTGCTTCTTTTTGCAAATCTGATCATGCCGAAGCTTCAGGCCTCCACCGTGAAAAAAATGGATCCGAAAAAAAGAAGGATCGTTGCGGTTGTCACAGCTGCTGCGGTTGTTCTGGTATTGGGAAAGTGGACGCTCGTAAGCCAGGGAAACCACGTGCTTCGTGTATATAATGCCGGAGAATATATGGACCTGAGTCTTCTGGACAAATTTGAGAAGCAGTATAACTGTACTGTTGTATATGAAACCTTCGAGTCCAATGAGATGATGTACACCAAGCTGGCCAGTGGTGAAACCTACGATGTTCTGGTTCCGTCAGATTATATGATCGAAAGACTGATCAAGGAGGAATATCTTCAGGCCCTTGACTGGAAAAAGATCCCAAACAGCAAAAATCTTCTTCCCGAGGTACAGAATAAGGACTATGATCCGGGAAATCGTTATTCCTGTCCGTATTTCTGGGGAACTGTAGGAATCCTTTATAATAAGAATGTAGTCTCTCAGGAGGATCTTGACAAAGAGGGCTGGAATATTCTCTGCGATGAAAAATATAAGGGAGATCTTTATATGTATGATTCCGAAAGGGATTCCTTTATGATCGCCCTGAAAGCACTGGGATATTCCATGAACACAAAGAATCTTGACGAGATCCAGCAGGCTTATGAGTGGCTGATCCGGCAGAGAGATACCATGGATCCGATCTATGCAGGTGATGATGTGATCGACAACATGATCTCAGGAAACAAGGCAATGGCGGTTGTTTATTCCGGAGATGCTTCCTATATTATCAGCGAAAATCCGGAGCTTGGCTATTATACTCCGCAGCAGGGAACCAATACCTGGTATGATGCCATGGTCATCACCAAGGACTGCAATGAAGTAGATCTGGCTCATGAGTTCATCAATTTTATGCTGGATGATGAAAATGCTCTTTCCAATACCGAAGAAGTAGGATATACTTCTACTGTAAAGAGTGCATTCGAGGAGATGAAGAACGGAACTTATGAGGGAATTTCTTCCTATATTCCGCAGATCGACAATCCAAAGAATGAGATCTTCGGATACCAGAAGCCAAAGATCAAGCAGAAATTCGCAGAGCTTTGGACAAAGGTAAAAGCAAAATAACAAGACGTCAGAGAGAGACATGAAGGAGGTTCTATGAGATCAAAAAAAGCAGCAGCGATCATGTTATGTGCGGTACTTGGAACATCTATGATAACAGGTGTCAGTGTCAGTGCAAAGGATAAGGATGAACTGGTACTTTATACATGGGACGGAATGTTTCCGCAGGAAGTGCTGGATGATTTTGAAAAAGAAACAGGGACCAAGGTGGTATATTCCAACTTTGATACCGATGAGACCATGCTTGAGAAGCTTTCCCAGGCAAAGGGCGGCGATTACGATGTGGTAATTGCAGATGATTACATTATCGACAGCGCGGTAAAAGAGGGACTTGTCCAGAAGATCGACAAGGATACCGTTTCCAATTTTAAGAACATCAACCCCCTTTATCAGGGACAGTTTTATGATCCGGATGACGAATATACAGTACCTTACGGAGCAGGAATCCCACTGATCGTTTATGATCCGGAGCAGGTAGATATCGACATTAAAGGATACAAGGATCTCTGGGATAAGTCTCTGGAGGACAGCATTGCCATCGTAGGTAATTACCGCGTGATCTGTGGCATCACACAGCTTTCCATGGGAGAGAGCATGAACGAAGAAGATGTAGCCGTGATCGACAAGACCGGTGAGAAGCTGAAAGAGCTGGCACCGAACATTCGTATGATCCAGGATGACAATACACAGAATGCCCTTCTCAACGGAGAGGCAAGTGTGGCATTTCTTTATACATCACAGGTAACACAGGCACTGAAGGATAATCCGGATCTTAAGGTGGTTTATCCGGAGGAAGGTCTTGGATTTGGTATTATGGGAATGTTTGTGCCAAGTGAAGCACCGAATGCGAAGGCTGCCAATGAATTTATCAATTATATCCTGGAGCCGGAAGTATCTGCACAGTGCATCAACTATATCGGATACTACAATACAAACAAGGCAGCAGATGATCTGGTAGACGAGAACCTGGTTGTTCCGGACAGCGTGACAAAGGGTGAGATCGTACAGAATGTAAGCCAGGAAGCAGAGCAGGAATACAATAAGATCTGGACAGAGTTTAAAGCTGCCTGCGATTAAGCAGACGAACCAGTAAGGGGGTTTTTCAGGTGGAGATATACAAAGGCACATCCGCTTTTTCCGGAATAGCCATTGGAAAAATACTGTATTACCACAGAGGCGAATATCAGATCCGTCAGTCCATGGTAGACAATGTAAAAAAGGAGCTGGATCGTCTGGATAATGCAAGAACAGCGGTAAAGAACCAGATCCAGCATATGTATAAAAACGGAGCACCCCTCCCCAAAGAGCAGGAGCTGACCTTGAAACGTCAGCTGAAGCTCTTAAGTGGCGGCAGCTTCCAGCGGGCCGTAGAAAGCATGATCACGACAGAAAAGGTCAGTGCAGCTTACGCAGTCCAGACAACCAGGGATGAGCTTGCAAATGTGTTCCGCAAGCTGGAGGACGAGGCTGTCAAAGAACAGATCGAAAATATCAGGGAGATCTCCGAGCTGCTGATCGGCGCCATGGGTGGCTCCCATGCACGGATCAATCTGGGAGATGAGCCGGTGATCCTTGCAGCAGAGCAGCTTTCCCCCAATGAACTTCTGGAGATGAACAAAGCCAGTCTTCTGGCGGTAGTCATGCATCAGGGGTCTGTTATTTCCCATGTATCGATCATGGCAAAATCCATGGAAGTCCCCACCCTGGTCGAGGTGGAGATACAGAAAGAATGGGATGGCCATATGGCTATTGTAGATGGGTATACAGGAACACTGTATATCGATCCGGAGCCGGAGCTTCTTAAGGAATATGAGATCCGTCATGCAGCAGATAAGGAAGAGCGGGAAGAACTTTTGAGACTTCGGAACCAGAAGGATATCACAGCCGATGGCAAGGAGATCAAGCTTCTGGCAAACATCGGAAATCTGGATGATCTGAATACGGTTCTTTATTACGGAGCAGCAGGTATCGGCCTTCTTCGAAGTGAATTCCAGTATCTCGGAAGAGAGAATTATCCAAGAGAGAATGAGCTGTTCCGTGCCTATAAAAAAGTAGCCGAGGATATGGATGAACGTCCGGCAGTGATCCGTACCGTGGACCTGGGGGCAGACCGTCAGGCAGAATATATGGCAATTCCTGATGAGGTCAATCCTATGATGGGAAACCGCGGCATCCGTCTCTGCCTTGATCGCAAAAAAATGTTTAAAGCGCAGCTTCGGGCTATTTACCGTGCAAGTGCCTATGGAAATATCAACCTGATGTATCCGATGATCACGTCCGAGGATGAGCTGGATGAGATCGAGAAGCTGATCCGTGAGGTAAAAAAGGGCCTGGATGAGAAGAATATTCCTTACAAAAACATCCGTACCGGAATTATGATCGAAACACCGGCAGCGGTCATGATCAGTGAAGAACTTGGAAAACGTGTGGATTTTCTGAGCCTTGGAACCAATGACCTGACCCAGTATACCCTGGCTATGGACCGGCAGAATCTTCTTTTGAAGGATAAATACAACGATCATCATCCGGCGCTTGTAAAGATGATCCGCATGGTAACAGAGGCAGGACATAAGTCAGGATGTGAAGTTTACATATGCGGAGAGCTGGCAGCAGATTCCAATCTTACCGAAGCTTTTATCCAGATGGGAGTGGACGGCCTTTCCGTTGTTCCTGCCTGTGTACTTCCAGTGCGAAAAGCGATCCGCAGCTCCTATGCGGATGAGGCAAACCGGCCGGAAGAAGCAGTAAAAGAGAAATAATATCCGGAAAAATAAAAATCCTGAGAATTTCTATGTTGATATCTGTTAATATCTCACATAGGATCCTCAGGATTTTTTTGACGGAATCTTTCACTCACGGCTTATTGTTGTTCTCAATTGAAGCAGTGCGTGGAAGCATATCTGTTCCGGTTAAAGTTATCGAAGTCCAAGCACCTGGGCGGTTTCCGAAATAAACTCCGGTGTGGTACCACAGCATCCGCCGATCACGGAAGCACCGTTGTCCACCAGCACCTTCATATAACCTGCAAAATCCGCAGGGGTCATGCTGTAAACTGCATTTCCAAGATCATCGATCTGGGGCATTCCCGCATTGGGTTTGGCAATGACCGGAATGGAAACGTTCTCTTTGATATTACGGATAACCGATACCAGCTGATCCGGGCCAACCGAGCAGTTGATGCCGACAGCGTCTGCACCTGCAGCTTCCAGGGACATGGCAGCCTCTATGGCATTTCCGCCGCTGAAGATACTTCCGTCTGCTTCTACAGTCACGGTACAGATGATAGGAAGCTCGCAGACACTCTGGCAGGCGTCTACAGCAGCCAGTGTCTCCTCGATATTGATCATGGTTTCCGCTACGATCAGGTCCACACCTGCATCACGGAGATAGCCGATCTGTTCCTGATAGACTTCGAAGGCTTTTTCGTAAGTCATGTCACCGGCCGGTGCCATCATCTTGCCTGTGGTGGTGATATCACCTGCTACGAAAACACCCTCCGGTGCGATCTCCTTTGAATAGCCTGCCAGGGTATGATTGATCTGTTCGATCTGATCCTCCAGTCCGTGCATAGTGAGGTTAATGCGGTTTCCGCCGAAGGTAGGCGCATAGATGATATGGCTTCCCGCCGCGATGTATGCCTTCTGCAGAGACTGGATCACATCCTTGTGCTCAAGCACCCAGCTCTCTGTACAGACACCACGCGGCATGCCGGCCTTCATCAGGTTGGAGCCGGTAGCACCATCCAGCAGCAGGACATGATCTTCGGTCAGTTTCTGAAATTCCTGTTTTGTCATATGTTTATATCCTCCTTATGGCAGCCAATCACGGTTGGCAAAAAATAGGGCTCCTCCTGTAACCGCTGCACTCATTGCCGTGGGTTTATTTTAACACAGGGAATAAAAATAATCTATCCTGTTTCTGGGCCGGGAAATAAAAAATAATAAAAATTAGGCAAATTGTACATATTTAACGACTTTTCTGTCGAATAAAGAACTTGCGTATTAGAAAATAGGATTGTATAATAACCTATAGACATGCCCAAAGGGCAAGACTGTCATCAGATAGAACAAAAAGGTAAAGGTGAAAAGGAATTATGATTAAAGTTAAACTGAGCAACTGGAAGTCTGATCACCAGATGGATGAGGCTTATAAAGCTCTGCGAACAAATATCCAGTTCTGCGGAGCAGATAAGAAAGTGATCGCACTTACCAGCTGTACTCCTAATGAGGGAAAGAGCAGTGTGGCATTTAATCTTGCTGCCTCTCTTGCTGAGAGCGGCAAATCAGTGCTTCTGATCGATGCCGATCTGCGTAAATCCGTTTTGATGGGACGTGTGACAGTAGACCAGGAGGTAATGGGACTTGCTCATTATCTTTCCAAGCAGGCCAAGCTTTCTGACGTGATCTGTGCCACTACACTTCCGAAGTTCCATATTATCTTCTCCGGTATCGTACCTCCGAACCCGGCAGAGCTTCTCGGAAACAGACTCTTCAAGGATATGATCCGCGTGGTAAGAGATGTTTATGATTACGTTATTGTAGATACACCGCCGCTTGGACTGATCATCGACAGTGCTATCATAGCAGATTCCTGCGACGGATCTGTAATCGTCGTTGAATCCGGTACTATCAGCTACCGTTTTGTACAGGAAGTAAGAGATCAGCTTGCCAAGAGCAACTGCCCGATCCTGGGAACCATCCTGAACAAGGTGGACTACAGCAAGGCCGGCAATTACGGTCACTATGGCAAGTATGGTAAATACGGCAAGTACGGTAAGTATGGTTCCTACGGAGATTATGGTGAGAGCAGCAGTAAATAAAAAAACATTGACAACAGAAATGAGTGGGTTATTTTAATGAAGGGACTTTATGATATTCATTGTCATATCCTCCCCGGGGTGGATGACGGTGCAAGAAACATGGAAGAATCACTCTGGATGCTCAATAAGGAGTATCAGGAGGGCGTACGTCATGTGATCCTGACACCACATTTCCGGTACGATATGTTTGAGCCGCATATGAACATTGTGACAAGACAGTTTATGCAGCTGCGTAGAGCAGCCATGAATATTGGTGATGAAGGCATGAGACTTTATCTGGGCTGTGAACTCCATTCCAGTATGGATATGGTGGAATGCCTTAAGAAGGGACGGCGGCTTACCCTTGCAGGTTCCAGATATGTGCTTGTGGAATTCAGCAACGGAGATGAGAAAAATTATATTGAAGAACGGGTCAGAAGTCTTCTGATGAATGGTTTTATCCCGATCATCGCTCATGTGGAACGTTATAAGGCTACCCGGAACGATATTGGATTTTTGACAGAGCTGAAGGATATGGGAGCACATATCCAGGTCAACGCAGATACCATCAGCGGTCAGGACGGATTCGGGGCAAAAACCTTTGCACGGAAAGTCATGAAGCATGGGCTTCTGGATTTTGTCGGTTCTGACGGACACCGTAAGACGGAGCGTATCCCGGAGATCGGCAAATGTGTCGCCAAAATGGAAAAAACAATGGGGAGCGAATATGTAAAGAAGATCTTTATCAAAAATCCCCGGAAAATCACAGGGTAATGGAGAAAAGAAATGGAAAATCAGACTGTTAACAACAACGACGAAGTAGAGATCGATCTTGGTGAGGTATTTCACCTGTTACTGAGCAAGCTGGGTGTTATCATTTTATCCGGTATTGTTTTCTGCCTGGCAGCTGTTATGGGAACCATGCTTCTGATCACACCGAAGTATGAATCCACAACCAAGATCGTGGTACTGTCCAAGCAGGACAGCAGCACACTGACCAATCAGGATATCCAGACAAGTACATCACTGACCAAGGACTATGCGGAGCTGATCAAGAGCCGTACAGTTACTGAGGGTGTGATCGCACAGCTGAAACTGGATATGACACATGAGGAGCTTCTTAAGAAGCTTTCCGTAGATACACCAACGGATACACGAGTAGTATCCATCACAGTTACAGATACCGATCCTTATACAGCGGCACAGATCGCAAACGCAGTAAGAGATATTGCTTCCAAGCATATCCAGCAGGTTATGGATATCAAGGCAGTAAATGTGGTAGAGACAGCAAACATCCCGGATGAGCCGTCAAGCCCAAGCGTACCGAAAAACGGTGTGATCGGCGGACTTCTGGGTATCCTTCTGGCAGCAGCCGTTGTGCTCATCGTATATCTGACAAACGATACTGTAAAGACACCGGAAGACGTAGAGAAATATCTTGGATTAAGCGTACTTGGTACAATCCCATACTCTTCCAAAATGGGCAAGAAATCCAAAAAGAAAAAGAAACGTCACGCATAAAAATAACAACAACGGATCAAAGTGTTGGGAAAGGCCGGGAGCAGCAAAAATATGAAGAAATTTTTTGTGTTTTTATTAGTGGTCATCTGCCTTGGTATGGGAGCCGGTGTAGTATACATGAAGAGCTCCGAGGATAATGAAGGACCGAAGATCACATTTGAAGAGGGAAAAGATACGAATTATACATCCGATATGACAGAAGAGGATCTTCTGAAGGATGTAAAGGCACAGGATGACAGAGATGGAGATGTTACAGAGTCTCTTACTGTAGAAACCATATATCCGAAGAATGACGGAAAACAGGTTTCTGTTATCTTTGTTGCAAAGGACAAAAACAACAATGTAACAAAAAAAGAATTTACCATGGAAGCTCAGGACGGCAGTGCCGAAAATCCGCAGCTGGGACTGATCGATAATGACGGTCTCACAGAGAACGGAGATTCCACAGATACCACAGAGCCTGCAGAAGAGACAGATATGCAGGATGGGACAGAAGCAGACAGCACAGATGCTGAAAGCGGAGATTCCGCAGAAGGAGAACTGACTCCGGAGGAACAGGCGCAGAAGACACAGGAAGACAAGATCGAGCAGCTTTCTCCGCAGGATCCAAAGATGTATCTGACTACCTATTACGTAGAGGTACCGGTAGGAACTACGCTGGATAAATTAAGCTATGTAAAGGATATCCAGGATGATACAGAGTCAACCAGTGATCTTTTCAAAAGGATTCAGATCACCGGTGATGTAAATACAGCTGCACCGGGAACTTACGAGCTTACATATTATGTAGTAGACAACAGTGGAAACAGCTCCAACGGAGCCGTACTTACCATTGTTGTGAAATAAATATCATCCCCTCTCCAGGTGCCTGAGATACCGGAGAGGGGATAAAAGCAACAAAAAATGTAAGCGAGGGAAGGCGTAGAAAAGAATATGTATCAAAAAGAAAACAGCAGCTGGGTAAAACATGCCGATTTTACGATTTGCGATATGTTGTGTCTGCAGCTTGCGTTTGTACTTGCATACTGGATCCGAAACGGGATCGATCAGCCATACGAGACAGAGCTGTATCGAAATGTGGCAGTGGTGATGTTTCTTATCCAGCTGATGGTCACATTTTTTAATGAAAGCTTCAGCGGAGTTCTGCGAAGAGGAATGCTGGTGGAACTGAAGAAAACCTTTGAACAGTGTACACTGGTCTGTCTTCTGGTCCTGGCATATATGTTTCTTTTAAGAATTGGAAACAATTATTCCAGAATGATCCTGCTGATCACCTATGTACTTTATATCTGCTTCAGCTACTGCGGCAGACAGGCATTGAAGAAATTCCTGAAGGATCACAGATACGAAGAAAGCGAGAAGCGATCCCTGCTGATCGTTACAGTCAGTGAAAATGCAGACAATGTGGTGGAAACCATCCGCAAGAATAATTACGGAACCTATCATTTGGCAGGAATTGTTTTTATGGATTGTGACAAGAAGGGAGCATCCGTCTGTGGAGTACCGGTAGTAGCCGGGAGTGAGGATATGATCTCCTATATCCATAAGAACTGGATCGATGAAGTATTTTTTGCAGTGCCTAAGGAAATTCCGATCCCGGAGCAGATGATCAAGGATTGTTCTGCAATGGGAGTTGTTATCCATATGAGACTGGCAACCATGAAATCCCTTGGCAAGAACCAGGTGGTGGAGGAGCTTGGCGGATACACTGTGCTTTCCAGCAGTATCCACATTGTGACACCGCGCCAGATGTTTGTGAAACGAGCTATGGATATCGCAGGCGGTCTGGTAGGTTGTCTTTTTACAGGAATCGCAGCGATCTTTCTGGTTCCGGCCATTAAGATCAAATCTCCGGGTCCTGCATTTTTCTCACAGGTCCGCATGGGAAAGAACGGTCGTCCGTTCAAGATCTATAAATTCCGCTCCATGTATATGGATGCAGAAGAACGCAAAAAAGAACTGATGAAACAGAATAACATAAAAGATGGAATGATGTTCAAAATGGATGATGATCCACGAATCATCAAAGGAGTAGGACATTTTATCCGAAAGACATCCCTGGATGAATTTCCACAGTTCTGGAATATTCTGAAAGGAGATATGAGTCTTGTAGGAACCAGACCGCCGACAATGGATGAGTGGGAGAAGTATGAGCTTCACCATCGCAAACGTCTGGCCATCAAGCCGGGACTTACCGGTATGTGGCAGGTAAGCGGTCGAAGTGATATTACGGATTTCGAGGAAGTCGTAGAGCTTGACACAAAGTACATTGCCGAATGGTGTCTGAAACTGGATATTGAGATCCTGGTTAAGACAGTTATGGTCGTTTTCCGCGGAAGCGGCGCCAAATGATTCATACATATTGAGATTCGAATATAATGACCCGGGCTGCGGAGACGCAGTTCGGGGATAAAAATAAATTAGATAAGTTATAAATATAAAAGAGGAAGTAAAAAATGCAGATTTTATTGATCATGCTGATCGTAGTACTTCTTGCGTTCTCGGTCCTGCTTCTGGCACTGGCAAAACAAAGTCCCAGGGAAAAGCAGACAGAAGACAAAGAGCAGGAAGAATACATCAGGGATTATGCAGAAACAGTAAGACAGACCGGAGGAAGTATGAAGAAGTTAGAACATTGGAAAGTAATTGCGATATATCTGATCATCTATGACATGATAGCTGTTAATTTTTCTTATTTTATGGCGCTGCTGGTGAGATTCGATTTTCGGTATTCCTCGATTCCCACAGATTATTTTGATGCATGGAGGAGCTTTGCACCAATCTATACCATTATCATCCTGGCAGTATTCGGATGCCTGCATCTGTATAACAGTGTATGGCGTTTCGCAAGCTTCCATGAGCTGATCAAGATCACGGTTGCAACTGTGATCACAGGTGTTCTGCATATTGTGGGTATCACGATCTTCTGGGGACGGATGCCGGCTTCCTATTATCTGATCGGTATCATGCTGCAGTTTTTCCTGACTGTAGGCGTACGTTTCTCCTATCGTTTTGTACTTCTTGAGCGGAACCGCAGAGAAAAGAGCGAGCGTGAGGAGCGGAGCAAAAACGTGATGATCATCGGTGCAGGAGAAGCGGGCAGGACCATTGTCCGGGAGCTTCAGAATGCAAAGGAAACCAATTCCAGAGTACGCTGCCTGATCGATGACAACCCGAATAAATGGGGAAGATACATGGAAGGCGTTCCGGTGGTAGGCGGAAGAGACGATATTTTTCTCAATGTGGACAAGTATCATATCAATCAGATCCTTCTTGCGATCCCGACGGCAACACCGCATCAGAAGCGGGATATCCTGAACATCTGCAAGGAAACCGGCTGCGAGCTGAAGCAGCTCCCGGGTGTATATCAGCTTGTAAACGGAGAAGTATCCCTGAGCAAGATGAAAAAAGTAGCAGTGGAGGATCTTCTCGGACGAGACACCATCAAAGTCAACATGTCAGAGATCTTTCAGTATCTGAAGGGCAAAAGGATCCTGGTAACAGGAGGCGGCGGTTCCATCGGAAGCGAGCTCTGCCGTCAGATCGCAGGTCATGAGCCGGAGCTTCTGGTGATCTTCGATATTTATGAAAATAATGCATATGACATTGAGCAGGAGCTGAAGGCCAGTTATCCGAACCTGAACCTGAAGGTACTGATCGGCTCCGTCCGTGACAGCAAAAGGATCAACTGGGTATTTGAAACCTATAAGCCGGAGATCGTATATCATGCAGCCGCACATAAGCACGTACCGCTGATGGAGAACAGCCCCTGTGAGGCGATCAAGAACAATGTGGTAGGAACCTATAAGACTGCATATGCGGCAATGATGAACGGCTCCCAGCGATTTGTGCTGATCAGTACCGACAAGGCTGTAAACCCGACCAACATCATGGGCGCCAGCAAACGACTCTGCGAAATGGTAGTCCAGAGCATGAACATGGTCAGCCACAACGGACACACCGACTGGCTGCCACGACTTGGCGGACACAGAAAGGATACCCTGGATGCACTTCACGACAACGAAGGTCAGGCATATGTAAGTGAGAACCATACATCGAAAACAGGAACCGGCACAGAATTCGTAGCTGTACGATTCGGAAACGTTCTCGGCAGCAACGGAAGTGTGATCCCGCTGTTCAAGCGCCAGATCGAAAAAGGCGGCCCTGTCACCGTCACACATCCGGACATCATCCGCTACTTTATGACTATCCCGGAGGCCGTAAGCCTTGTCCTCCAGGCAGGAACCTACGCCAAAGGCGGCGAGATCTTCGTCCTGGACATGGGAGCCCCGGTAAAGATCGACACCCTTGCCCGAAACCTGATCAAGCTTTCCGGCTACACCCCGGATGTAGACATCAAAGTCACCTACACTGGTCTCCGCCCAGGCGAAAAGCTTTACGAAGAAAAGCTGATGGCCGAAGAAGGCATGGAGAAAACTCCAAACGACCTCATCCACATCGGCAAACCCATCGAAATGGACGTACAGGAATTCTTCAAACAGCTGGAAGTCCTGGCAGCATACGGCTACGCCAACAGCGAAAAGATCCGAGACATCGTAGCCGCGATCGTACCGACCTATCACTCGGCGGATTCCGACCTGAAGCTGCATAAGAAGGTGTATGAGGAGCTGATGAGTGAGGCGGCTGTGGCTGCGGAGAAGTGATCAAGCATAAACTGAAAGTACATAAAAAGAGGTAGAGAGCCATGTTCAAAGAAAGTAACAAGTTTGAAAAATTTGAATCAAAAGTCTGGTTAAGCAGTCCAACAATGCATGGACCGGAAATTGAATATGTAAAAGAAGCATATGAAACAAACTGGATGTCTACAGTAGGAAAAAACATTAATGAAGTAGAAAAACTTGCCTGTGAATATATCGGCTGTAAATATGCAGTAGCTTTATCAGCAGGAACGGCTTCCTTACATCTGGCTATGAAACTGGCTGGAATTGAAGCATATGGTATGCCAAAAGTTGGTCATGGAGCATTGGAAGGAAAGAAAGTTTTCTGCTCCGATATGACTTTTGCTGCAACAGTAAATCCGGTTGTATACGAAGGTGGAGAACCGGTATTTATTGATACAGAGTATGATACCTGGAACATGGATCCGGAAGCATTGGAAAAAGCCTTTGAAATCTATCCTGATACGAAGGTTGTGGTTATTGCACATCTTTACGGAACTCCGGGAAAGATAGATGAATTAAATGCAGTGATCCGAAAGCATGGAGCTATTTTGATCGAGGATGCGGCAGAATCTATGGGAGCCACATACAAAGGGGTTCAAACAGGTACGTTTGGAAAGTATAATACGATTTCTTTTAATGGAAACAAGATCATTACAGGAAGTTCAGGCGGATGTTTCCTGACAGATGATGAAGAAGCTGCAAATAAAGTACGTAAATGGTCAACGCAGGCCAGAGAGAATGCTGCATGGTACCAGCATGAAGAACTGGGATATAACTATCGAATGAGCAATGTGGTTGCTGGCGTTGTACGTGGGCAGTTTCCATATTTAAATGAACACATTGCACAGAAAAAAGCAATCTATGAGAGATATAAAGAGGGATTAAAAGGATTACCAGTATCTATGAATCCAATGGATCTGGAAAATTCTGAGCCAAATTACTGGCTGTCTTGTCTGATTATTGATAAGGAAGCAATGTGCAAGCAGGTTCGTGGCGAGCAGGACGTCTGCTACATAAAAGAAACAGGAAAAACATGTCCGGCAGAAATTTTGGAAGCAATTGCATCTATTAATGCAGAAGGACGCCCAGTTTGGAAACCGATGCATATGCAGCCGATTTATCGTCTGAATCCATTTGTTGTAAAAGACGGAAATGGAAGAGCCAGATCGAATGCATATATTGCAGGCAGCGTGTCTGATGTTGGAATGGATATTTTCAACCGAGGTCTGTGTCTGCCTAGTGATAATAAGATGACAGTGGAGCAGCAGGAGAGGATCATTGAGGTTATTCGGGCTTGTTTTGAATAGTATTCAAGAGGAATGAGATTGTGTCTAAAAAGAAAAAATTGGGTCTTCTGGCAGGAAGTACAGCAGTAACGACTGCGACAACAGCACATGCAATGAAAAAGGAAGCAGATAAGACTACATATACTGCTGAATTAATGAGTACGATTAAACCCCGTAAGATGGGATTTTATGAGAAGTATATAAAACGAGGGATGGATGTAATATGTGCATCTGCGGCAATTTTATGTTTTAGTCCGATTTATGCAGGAGTTGCTCTTTTAGTAAAAATAAAACTGGGATCACCAGTTATTTTTACGCAGGATCGTCCAGGTTTGGTAGATAAGAACGGAAGAGAAACGATTTTCAAAATGTATAAATTTCGTACGATGACAGATGAACGAGACGAAGAAGGAAATCTGCTTCCTGATGAAATAAGACTGACGAAGTTTGGCGCATGGTTAAGAAAGACAAGCCTAGATGAGCTGCCGGAAGCTTTTAACATCCTGAACGGAACGATGTCAGTAATTGGTCCAAGACCTCAGCTGGTAAGGGATATGGTATTTATGACGGATGAACAAAGAATGCGTCATACCGCAAAACCTGGCTTATCAGGACTGGCACAGGTTAATGGGCGAAATGCGATTACCTGGGAAGATAAATTGGAGTGGGATCAGAAATATATCAAAAAAGTTGGGCTGATAGAAGATATTAACATTATTTTAGAAACAGTCAAAAAGGCATTTATCAAGCAGGAAGGCATTTCACAGGATGATATGGCTACGGCAGAGGATTTTGGGGATTATCTGTTGAGAACAGGTAAGATTAGCTTGGAAGAATATCTGGAAAAACAAGAAATGGCAAAAGAAATTTTAATAAAGAGTGGGAAATAACATGAGTGATTTAGTGTCAATTATAATGCCGTCTTATAATACAGCACAATATATAACTGAAACAATACAATCAGTAATTGATCAGACATACCACAATTGGGAATTGATTATTGTGGATGATTGTTCAACAGATAATACTGACATAGTGATTGGAAAAATAAAGGATCCAAGAATCAGATATATAAAAAATGAAAAAAATTCAGGAGCAGCGGTTAGTCGGAATAGGGCGTTAAGGGAAGCTAATGGAAGATGGGTTGCGTTTTTGGATTCGGATGATTTGTGGAAACCAGAAAAACTGGAAAAGCAAATTTGTTTTATGATGAAAAATAGATATTATTTTTCATATACCAATTATGAAGAAATAGATGCTGATGGAAATAAAACAAATGTAATTGTTACAGGACCAAAAGTGATATCTAAAACAGGAATGTTTAATTACTGTTGGCCGGGATGTCTGACAGTTATGTATGATCGAAAAAAAATCGGTCTGATTCAGATTGCAGATATAAAGAAGAATAACGACTATGCAATATGGTTGAAGATATGCAAAAAAACCAGATGTTATTTATTGGATGAAGTTTTGGCAGAATACAGACGTGGAAGAAGCGGAAGTATCAGTACACATGGATATAAAGAACTGATTAAATGGCATTATAGATTGTTTCGATTTGCTGAAAAAGAAAATCCTATATGTAGCTTAGTAAACACTATAAGAAATATGACATTTGGCTTATATAAAAAGAAA
>NZ_JAMOYY010000048.1:0-22256 GCF_023669475.1 Blautia sp. MB18-30
TGTTTATTATCTTCCTGTTTATTATTTTATATGTGTTGTTTTTTAATAAGACTCTTCGCTGTATGGCGCTACGCCGGTCGCATTTTCAATGCGGGAATATGCAGGGGGAAGGCCATCTCAGAGTTCCGTAGCCCGAAGGCCTCCCCCTGCACCCCCACCCTCTTGGGCACGGAAGTAATTCTTCGTTGTTGTGTGTGCTGCGTTGTTGACTTTTGTCTGTATGCTGCGGTACTCAAAATGGAATGTTGTGCCGATCTGGTTTCTGTATTCTTCGGTACTTATGGTGGTACGCTGTGCCGATCTGCGATCTGCTCCCTGTATTCCTCGATATTTATGATGGTACGCTGTGCCGATCTGGTCCCTGTATTCTTCGATATTTATGGTGATACACTGGGCCGATCTAGTTCCTGTATTCTTCGATATTTATGGTGATACGCTGGGCCGATCCCGTTTCTGTATTCTTCGATACTTATAGGAATATTCTGTACCAGTCTGACATTTCAGGACAGGACGCCCAGTCCGCTTTCATCCCCCGCATGTTTTTTCCTGTCGGCTGGAAACGTCAGCCAGAGGAAGGTGGCATCGGGCCGGGCTGCTGCGGAGGAGGGGTGATTACTACTTGGGCTGCGGGAGACGGCGTTATTGCGGCAGGGTCTGCTGTCTGAGCCGCAGGCGAGTTCTGGCCCTGCCGCAATGCTTTTAGCCGTCTCCCGGAGCCCTAGTAGTATCCCCCGACGGAGTCCCTGCCCGGAGCGATGCCACTTTCCTCTGGCGTCCCTCAACCACATCCACCTCTCAAAACCCCAAAAACATCCCCGCCTGCATCCACCCCCGGACCGATGCCACCTTCCTCTGGCGTCCCTCTCCATCCACCCCACAAAACCGCAAAAACACCCCCGCCTGCATCCACTCCCCGGACCGATGCCACCTCCCTCTGGCGTCCCTCTCCATCCCAACAAAAAAAAGGCACCCGGCAGTTCCAACACTGCCAGACACCGGAACCAAAACACCCGTCAAACAGACATATACAATATATAATCAACATTCGCTATCTGCTCAACTCAATTACCACCAGAAAGTTCTCTCAGCAACTCAAGATCGCTGGCCTGCACTTTAATATTCGTAGTCAGCTTCTCACCCTCAGGGCTAATATACGTCACCTCAAGAATGCTCCCCTCACGAATCCCACGCCGGGAAACCGCACTACAAAATGCCGGAAACTTCGGATGATTCTGTTTAAATGTATTCCATGCATTCATAACCTTCATCATATTTCCAATATTTCCAATATTACCAATACCCATAACCAACACCAGCCTTTCCCTTACTATCATCTATGTTTTTTATCTATTAACCCAAACACAGCCGCCGTACAAACCATACAGCGGCTGACCACATGATCATATTCAAAATAACCTGCCGGGAACTCACAACCCTCTGATAAAAGAAATCGCATCCCGGATCCCAGCCACATAAACCAATTTAATTCCTTTAATACTCTCTGTAGCCGTCCGGTTCACCTCAGGAAGTATCACCGTCTCAAACCCAAGCTTTTTCGCTTCCTGCACACGCTGTCCGGCCATACTCACTGCACGAACCTCGCCACTCAGACCAATTTCACCAAACGCCATCACAGAATCCGGGATCACGATCTCCTTCGCACTGGAAATAATAGCAAGACAAATACCCAGATCGATCGCCGGCTCTGTCATCTTCATGCCACCCGCAATATTCACATAAGCATCCGAAGCAGCAAGATGAACTCCCGCCTTCTTCTCCAGAACCGCCATCAAAAGATTCACACGATTAAAATCCGTACCAACTGCTGTTCTTCTCGGAATTCCAAAATTACTCTGACACACCAGAGCCTGGATCTCCACCAAAATCGGTCTCGTCCCCTCCATAGAACATGCAACAACAGACCCCGAAGCATTCTCCGGTCTTCCATTCAAAAGGAACTCAGAAGGATTCTTCACTTCTTCAAGTCCGGAATTCTGCATCTCAAAAACACCAATTTCATTGGTAGAACCAAAACGATTTTTCACCGCACGCAGGATCCGGTAAGAAGCATGCCTGTCTCCCTCAAAGTAAAGCACAGTATCTACCATATGTTCCAGTACACGAGGACCTGCCACATTTCCCTCCTTGGTCACATGACCCACGATAAAAATGGACACTCCCATACCCTTAGCGATCTGCATCAGTACATTGGTAGATTCCCTCACCTGAGAAACACTTCCCGGCGCAGACGAAATATCTTCATGAAACATCGTCTGGATAGAATCCACAACAGCTACATCTGGTTTCGTCCGCTCAATGATCTCCCGGATATTTTCAAGATTCGTCTCACAGAGCAGTTTCAGTTTATCATTAAACGTTCCAAGCCGATCTGCCCGGAGCTTGATCTGTCTGAGAGACTCCTCACCAGAAATATACAAAACAGAAATCCCCTGTGAAGATAAATTTCTGCACACCTGCAACAACAATGTAGACTTGCCAATACCAGGATCTCCACCTACCAAAACAAGGGAGCCGGGGACGATTCCGCCTCCCAGCACCCTGTCAAGTTCACCGATTTCGCAGCTCTGACGTTCATCTGAAGAAAGACTGATATCTTTCAGAACTACAGGCTCCGTTTTCTTTTGTGTAGTTTTAATACTCCCTGAGGAAGATTTTTTGGAAGAAACCGTTTCCTCCACAAAAGTATTCCATGCCTTGCATGCCGGGCACTGCCCCATCCACTTGGCTGATTCATACCCGCATTCCTGACAGAAATAAACCGTTTTTTTATTTTTTAGCATTTTACAATTTTAACTTCTGCTTTGGTGTTCGCATCCAGTTCAACACTGAAAGAAAGCTTGCCGCCCAGGTTTGTGGTCATTGTACCTGTACTTACATCGTCAATAAATACCTGATACTCTGTCTCAGCTTCCAGTTCAACAGTAATCTGAGAATCCTCAAAGCCCTGAACCTCAAAACTCATTGCTGTTCCATCCTGCTGAAGATGGAACACACTGGTTCCCGGAACAGACTCATATACGAACATTCCATTACGCTCAAGTTTGGTGATCTCCTTATATGTTTTTACTTTATACATATCTCCCTGATACTGATAATCCGACAATTTGGATTTCTGATTTAATTCATAATCTCCAAAACTGATAGTCCCATTATCTTCTGTGCGGATCAATTCCTGTACCACTGCCATGATCTTATGTCCTCCTGAAATCTTTCGTTGTATAGTTTTAATTTTGTTAATTATAACTTATTTCTGTTTTTTTGGCTATAGAAAGTAATAAAATTCTTACGCTTTCTCCGCATCTTTTACTTCAAAGTAGATTTTCTTGTCTTTGACCTTCACCTGTACGGTATCACCGGCTTTGATCCGACCTTCAAGGATTTCTGTTGCCATCTCATCCTCAATCTTTGTCTGGATCGCACGACGCAGCGGTCTTGCACCGTATTTACTGTCAAAGCCTGCATCTGCGATAAGATCTTTAGCTGCTCCGGTAACTTTCAGTATGATATCCAGCTGTTCCTGACAGCGTTTTTCCAGGTTTTTCAAAAGAATAGTAACGATCTTCCTGATATTTTCTTTATTCAGAGAATGGAATACCATGATCTCATCGATCCGGTTCAGAAATTCCGGTTTAAACATCCGCCGCACTTCTTCCATCACTCCGGACTTCATACGTTCATAATCACGCTTTTCCGTATCTCCGGACATAAATCCAAGATGTTTCGGTTCCATGATCATCTGCGCACCTGCGTTGGAAGTCATGATAATGATCGTCTGCTTAAAATCCACTTTTCTGCCTTGAGCATCTGTAATATGACCATCATCAAGTACCTGCAGAAGAATATTAAACACATCCGGATGAGCCTTTTCAATCTCGTCAAAAAGAATGACACTGTATGGATTTCTGCGCACTTTTTCGCTGAGCTGTCCACCTTCTTCATAGCCTACATATCCGGGCGGCGATCCGATCATTTTAGAAACACTATGTTTTTCCATATATTCGGACATATCTACACGGATCATTGCCTGCTCACTTCCAAATACAGCTTCCGCCAGCGCTTTGGAAAGCTCCGTTTTTCCCACTCCGGTAGGTCCCAGGAATAAGAAAGAACCTATAGGCCTTGCCGGATCCTTTAATCCTACTCTTCCCCTTTTTACCGCACGGGCAACTGCAGAAACTGCCTCATCCTGTCCGATCACACGTTTTTTCAGAACCTTTTCCAAATTTGCAAGCTTACGGGATTCCCCCTCTGTCAGACGCTGTACAGGTATTTTTGTCCAGTCAGACACAATACCGGCAACTGCCTCTTCATCAACTGTAAGTGGATTTTTCCTATTTTTCCGCTCCGCCTTTCTTCGGATCTTTTCCAATTCTGCTTCCGCCTCATTCTGCTTTGCCTGTGCTGTTTTTGCACCTTCAAGATCTGCATTTATGACTGCCTGTTCTTTTTGTTTCAGAATATCGTGGATCTCTCTTTCCAGTGCTTCTGCTTTCGGAGACGGACGATATCCCGCCAGTTGTACTTTCGACGCTGCCTCATCAATAATGTCAATGGCTTTATCCGGAAGAAACCGGTCATTGATATAACGAACGGACATTTTTACAGCCGCCTCAAGGGCCTCATCCAGAATCTCTACACCATGATGTTTTTCATAATATGGGCGCAGCCCCTTCAGGATTTCAACAGCCTCCTCTTCTGTAGGCTCTTCCACGATGATAGGCTGAAAACGCCGTTCAAGCGCTGCATCCTTTTCAATGTATTTCCGATATTCTTCCAGTGTCGTTGCTCCGATCAGCTGGATCTCTCCACGGGAAAGAGACGGTTTCAGGATATTGGAAGCATCCAGTGCACCTTCCGCTCCACCGGCTCCGATGATCGTATGGATCTCATCAATAAAGAGCAATATTCCCTGCTGTTCGCTTACCTCATCGATCACATTTCGGATACGTTCTTCAAACTCACCGCGATATTTACTTCCTGCGACCATTCCGGAAAGATCCAGAACTACAACCCGCTTATCCTTCACAGTATCCGGTACCATTCCTGTGACGATCCGCTGTGCAAGTCCCTCTACAATAGCCGTTTTTCCTACTCCCGGTTCTCCAGTCAGGCAGGGATTGTTCTTTGTTCTTCTGCTCAGGATCTGGATCAGTCTGGCAATCTCTTTATCCCTTCCCACTACAGGATCCAGCTTACCTTCTTCTGCCATGGCCGTCAGATCTCGGCTATACTGATCCAGAGTTGGTGTTACACTGCTGTTTCTTCCCTTTGAAGCTTTTACAGCCTGGAATTCTTCCGCAATGGCATCGCTGTCCATTCCCATAGCTGTCAGCACTGCCGCATAAAGCTTCTGGATATTGGCACCCATTGTGTACAGCAGTCTGGTACCCACACAGTCTGTTTCTTTCAACATTGCCAGCAGAATATGTTCTGTCCCGACTTCCTCAAAACGCATGGATTCTGCTTCTGCATATGCACCCTCAAGAACTCTTCTGGTTCTTGGACTGAATCCCGGTTTCTGTGAAACAGCCGTATTTCCCGGCGGTGCGATCAGTTTATCGATCAGAGCCATCGCTTTATCAGCCTGGATCCCAAACTCCTCCAGAACTCTTCCTGCTGTGCCCTCCTTTTCTTCTACAAGCCCGACCAGCAGATGCTCCGTGCCGATATAACTATGTCCGCAGGAGCTGGCTGCCTCTTTTGCCAGAGCAAGAACATTCTCTGCCTGTTTTGTATATCGTTCCTGCATGATGTCTCCTCCTATCTGTCTGTGTCATACTCGTCAAAAATCTCGTCCACCAGCTGATGGACTTCTTCTCTTGTTACATTTTTACAGCATCCCCATGCCATTGCTACTGTCAGATTCTGTTTCATTTCTTCCAGTGCTCTGACCTTATCTGCATCTATGGAGATCACCGCTCCCTTTCGCCTGTCAATAGTCACAAAGCCTTCCTGACGAAGCAGCGCATATGCCTTATTCACAGTATGCATATTGATTCCTGCAATGCTTGCAAGCTGCCGTACAGAAGGCAGAGTATCCCCTTCATGAAGCCTTGATGTAGCGATCCCCATTATGATCTGATTGGTGATCTGCATATAGATTGCCTCATCACTGTTAAAATCGATTTCTATCACCATAGGGTAATCTCTCCTCTACAACAGCAAAAGGCTGCACAGTTTCATCCTGGCAGCCTGCTGTGATTTTTGTTTTTATTTACTGATCCCTGCAATCTTCTCTATCTGTTCTTTGTTAAGAACCAGATTAAATCCCATTGGATTTACCACATAAGCGTTTGCCTGCGGAATCATCAGGCTCGGAAGTTTGTCTATAGTCACTTTCGCAACACGGAGATTCTTGCCTCTTCCAAATTTCTCAAATTCCATAACATCTGTAAACACAGGCTGCATGATCTTATCCTCTTTATTTTTCAGATACGGAATATGGAGTTTTCCATCTTCTTCCTGCTCTGCATTGATCGCGATCAGGAATTCTGCCTTACGCAGATTGGCTATCAGCTCTTCTTCCAGCTCACGGATATTCTTGTGCTCTTCCTGTTTTACCGGACGACGCAATTCCTGCATAAAATAGATTCCGGAAAGTTCAAGTGACGGATTCAGAAGCGGTCTCTTTGACGGCTCGATCTTACTCATATCTCTCTGGTTTGCGATCTTTCCGATCTCAATCTCGATCTTCTCTTCTCCATCGATCCAGATCACACTGTTCACTCCGATCGCGTACAGCGTACCATACAGTCTTGGATAGTCTTTTTTCTCATATTTCATGCCCATAAGAAGGATCTTATCCTCAAGGAGCTGTTTACCATATTCTTTGATCTCTTCTTCTGTGGCAAAAATCCTTGCCTGGTCATTAAATGTTTCTTCATCACAGGTCACATATGGAAGTCTGGTTGCCTGTGAATATGCAACAAATACTTCCTCCCTGTTTCTGAGCTCATGGATTGCTTCTTCTACACTGATTCCCATTTTTCTGTCCTCTCTGCCTCATCACTTGGATGCGACACCTCATCAAGGAAAATGGTTGGTTCCTGTTGTGCCCTGTCAGCATCCAGCTTTTCATGTTCGTAACTACTCACTGTGTTTCATAGTTGTTACTATTGTACAATGAAATCCCTGTTTTCGTCAAGCTGTGCCTGTGAAAAATGACCAACTTAAGCCTCGTCGATAGCTTTTCCGATATCGTGACGCATATACTTGTTTGCAAAGCTGATCCACTCTGTAGCAGCATATGCATTCTTTCTGGCTTCTTTTAATGTCTCTCCTTTGGCAGTGATGCCAAGAACGCGCCCACCGTTTGTAACGATTTCTCCATCTTTAAATTTGGTTCCCGCATGAAAACAGTAGTATCCGTCTTTGTCCTTAAAATTCTCAAATCCATGGATCGGGATACCTTTTTCGTATTTTACCGGATATCCATCACTTGCAAGAACAACACAAACTGCTGCATTGTCCTCAAATTTCAGATCGATCTGATCAAGTTTGCCGTCTACACAGGCTTCCATTACTTCAATGATATCATTCTCCATACGCGGAAGAACAACCTGTGCCTCCGGATCCCCAAATCTTGCATTATATTCCAGAACCTTCGGGCCATCTGCAGTAAGCATCAGTCCGAAGAAAATGATTCCCTTAAACGGACGTCCCTCTGCTGCCATGGCATCTACTGTTTTCTGATAAACATATTTCTTACAGAATTCATCTACTTCCGGAGTATAGAACGGACTTGGAGAAAATGTTCCCATTCCGCCTGTATTCAGCCCCTGATCCCCATCCTTCGCACGCTTGTGATCCTGCGCGGATGTCATGGTACGGATCGTCTTTCCATCTACAAAAGAAAGTACGGAAACCTCACGGCCAGTCATAAATTCTTCAATTACCATGGTATTTCCGGCATTTCCGAATTTTTTGTCTTCCATGATCTCTTTTACGCCAGCTTCTGCCTCTGCAAGATCCTGGCAGATCAGAACTCCTTTTCCAAGAGCAAGACCATCTGCCTTCAAAACGATCGGGAATTTTGCCTCGGTCCTTAAATATTCCAGAGCTTTTTCCGGATCATCAAAATTCTCATAAGCAGCTGTAGGAATGTCGTATTTTTTCATAAGATCCTTGGAAAAAGCCTTGGAGCCTTCCAGAATAGCAGCATTTTTGCGCGGTCCGAACACACGCAGTCCCTCTGCCTCAAATACATCTACGATTCCGCCCACAAGAGGATCATCCATTCCCACGATAGTAAGATCGATCTCTTTTTCTTTGGCAAAGGCTGCCAGTTTTTCAAATTCCATTGCTCCGATATCTGCACATTCCGCATACTCTGCGATTCCTGCATTTCCAGGTGCACAGTAGATCTTGTCAACTTTCGGGCTTTTTGCAACACTCCATGCAATTGCATGTTCTCTTCCGCCGCTTCCTACGATTAATACTTTCATCTGTTTACTCCTTTGTTTCATCTGTCTGCTGATTACTTTAAAGAAACAATTCCATCTGTCACTGTGATCTTGTCATTGGCGATAAGATTGATTGCTTCCGGAAGGATCTTCCACTCTGCTTTTTCCATTACACGTCTCTGAAGCTCCTTGGATGTATCTCCGTCTTTTACCTTTACTGCTTTCTGAAGAATGATCGGACCTGTATCCGTTCCGGCATCTACGAAATGAACCGTAGCGCCTGTTACTTTCACGCCTCTTGCGAGAACTGCATCATGAACCTTAAGTCCATAAAAACCTTTTCCGCAGAAAGACGGGATCAGAGATGGATGGATATTGATGATCTTGTTGGGATACGCTTCCACCATCATCGGAGGGATCGCAACCAGATATCCTGCAAGAACAATCAGGTCTACCTCTTTTTCCTGAAGCTTCGCCAGTAATGCTTTATGGAAAGCTTCTCGGTCCGGATAGTCTTTCGGTGCGATGCATACCGCCTCTATATCATGCTTTCTGGCTCTTTCCAGAGCATAAGCGGAGGCATTATTACTGATCACGATATCCACTTTTGCATTTGTGATCTCTCCTGCATCAATAGCATCCAGGATCGCCTGAAGATTCGTTCCCCCACCGGAAACAAGAACACCGATCTTTAACATAAGGTCACTCCCTTTTCTCCCTCTTCAATGGATCCTACCACATATGGCTTATCGCCGGTTTTACGGATAGCTTCCATTGTTTTGTCAACATCTGCAGGATCTACTGCCAGGATCATTCCAAGACCCATATTATATGTATTATACATCATATGCTCATCAATATTTCCTTTTTCAGCAAGGAGCTTGAAGATCGGAAGTACCGGATAGCTGTCTTTTTTGACAACAGCTCTGGTTCCCTCTTTCAGCATACGTGGGATATTCTCATAGAATCCACCCCCTGTGATATGGCTGCATGCATGGATCTTCACGCCAGACTCTCGGATGCTCTTCAGCGCTTTTACATAGATTCTGGTCGGTGCGATCAGTGCCTCTCCCAGAGTTGTTCCAAGCTCTTCATAATAAGTATCCAGAGACTCTTTTGTCATGTCAAATACTTTACGTACAAGAGAAAATCCATTACTGTGAACTCCTGTGGAAGCCATACCGATCAGGACATCTCCTGGTTTCAGGGCCTCTCCTGTAAGAAGATCTTTTTTGTCAACGACTCCTACTGCAAATCCGGCAAGGTCGTACTCATCTTCCGGCATAAGTCCAGGATGCTCTGCTGTCTCACCACCGATCAGAGCTGCCTCAGACTGTACACAGCCCTCTGCAACACCTTTTACGATCTCTGCGATCTTTTCCGGATAATTTTTGCCGCAGGCAATGTAGTCCAGGAAAAACAATGGCTCGCCGCCTGCACATGCAATATCATTTACACACATGGCTACAGCATCGATTCCGATGGTATCATGCTTGTCCATAACCATGGCTACCTTAACCTTGGTTCCACATCCGTCTGTTCCGGAAACCAGAGTAGGCTCTTCCATATCTTTGAATTTCTCCATGGAAAATGCACCTGAGAATCCACCGATTCCTCCAAGTACCTCCGGTCTCATTGTCTTGGCAATGTGCTTTTTCATCAGCTCTACTGATTTGTATCCTGCCTCAATATCTACGCCTGAAGTCTTGTAATCCATAATGTCCTCCTTATGACAACACCTTTTTATTTTTATGGTAAAAGATTTATTTAGTAATTTTTGTATCCAACTTCCTGAAGCCTTGCGTCTTTCTTCTCAACCTGCTCCTTCAGATCCTGACTGTAGGCTTTCAGTCTGGAAAGAAGCTCTGCATCGGAAGTTGCAAGGATCTTGGCAGCAAGAAGTCCCGCATTGGCGCCACCATTGATCGCTACTGTGGCAACCGGGATACCGCTTGGCATCTGTACGATTGAGTAAAGGGAATCTCTTCCTCCCAGAGAGGTTGTATGCATCGGAATACCGATCACCGGCATTGGAAAGATCGCTGCGCACATTCCCGGAAGATGAGCTGCCATTCCTGCGCCTGCGATGATAACTTTGAAGCCTTTTTCTTCTGCTGTCTTTGCATACTCGAAAAATACATCCGGTTCTCTGTGTGCGGAAATGATCTTCATTTCATAATCAATCCCCAGTTTCTCCAGGATATCTGCTGCTTTGCTCATAACCGGCATATCTGAATCACTACCCATTACAATTCCTACTTTTGCCATTGTGTTCTCCTTTCATGGTACACTAACTGAATATTAGCCTGTGTCCTTTGACTATTGTTATGGTTATTCTACGTATATTCTCACTTTCTGTCAATACGATCGGAAAAACTGTAAATTTACTAATTAACTTATATTATTATTTAATGGAAGATTCTCAAAAGGACGGTTCAATTCCTCTGTTCCCGGAAGAACAAACCTTCCGTTTTCGATAATAGAAAGCATTTCTCCCTCATCATCGATCACACGGATACTTCCAAGCTCATCATAGGGAATGGTAATATCTGTATGACAGCCATAATAAGCAAGGCTTACGTCATCTTTTCGCATCTCGGAAATCTCATTATCCCTGGCGATGATCTCTTTTCCATCCGGATTATATACCGGTGTATCCTCTGCCCAGCTGTAACAGGTATCGCCCACAGCAAAATGCGGTCCCATTTTTTCTGCGATCAGGATCGGAAGCTTATCCGCAATTCCGTATTTCAGCGCCGCCACATAAGCTGTGGTATTTGTACCGATGGCAAACTCTCCCATGGGGATCTTCGGATGGTGGTGGAGGATATTATCTTCAATATATTTCCGGTTCTCTTCTTCGGTTTTAAAATTCGAGCAGGTGTAATCAATAACCTGGCCGCAGTCAAATACCAGTTTCAGATCCCGGAACTGAAGACCGTTCAGATATACTTTTTTCACATGAAGGATTCCGCCTGTGCCTGCCAGCTGCGGAGATGTAAAGACTTCGCCCACCGGAATGTTCACATCTGCCACACAGTTCTCAAAATTCGTCTGTTTCTCCGGATCTGTCAGCTCATGAAGATGGATCAGAAGATCCGTCTCATTGTCTCCACGTCCTTTGACTTCCACCCACTCACAGGTATCCAGGGTATTGATGATCGTCTGCTGGATTTCCTGATAGAGATGGTAATCCAATGTATTGATCTTTACGATCTCACGGAAAATTTCCTCATAATTTCCACCAATCTCAGGAACCGGATATGCAATGATCGTAAAACTTCTCTCATCACCTTTGATGTATCGGTTTACGATCTGTCCGGATTCATTGTCAAGTTCTGTCTGAAGCTTCTGCTGTGTCTCGCTTAATGCATAAGCTTCCGGTTTACTTATCGGAGAGAAAGGATTTTCTCCAAATGTATCAATGCAGGCCGGACCGCCATGTACTTCTGCCAGTTCTCTGTACTTCTCATAGGAGGTCTGCATAGCACGAAGTTTTCGCTGAACAAAATCCCCATCCAGGAACAATGCACTGTCCTGACGATGATCGTAATCGTACTGCGGATTGGCAACGCCGCCTGTATAGCCTACTCTCACGGCGCCTCTCTTATTTACCACATGCGTTGCATGGCGATAGATCACCGGCTTCAGACCCATTTTTTCAAACTGGAGGATCGCTGCTTTTACCATCCGTTCAAAACCAAGACTATATCGGATATTTACTGTTTTCTTTTTTGTGATATCCTTCCGTCCGGTGATAAATCCGATCCGATAGCCTTCTGTATAGGTAGAAGCCATCTTATCGATCTCTTCCTGAGAAAGGGAGTTCAGAAACTCTGCAACTCCTGTTTCATTCTCTGAAACAAACTCGCCATAGCGATACAGATATCTCAGATCCGAAAGATCCGAATTCATGATGATATCTGCTGCAAAGTCAAGCTCCGGATCTACACCTTCCCGTATCCTCTGCTCCATCATATCCTGGCAGTAATCATTTACATAGGAACGGAGAATCCCCTCCACTGTTGCCGCCTCCGGAAGTTCTTCCTCACAAAATGCAGAATATACTTCTAGAAACAGTTCCATGGATACAGTCATATCCCACAGCCTTTTCTCATGAGCATAAGCTACAGTTCCTGCGATCTCTGCATACAGAAAACTGAAGGCTTTTCCATATTCTCCCATCTGCTGTACTGCATACGCCGGATTTCCATAGCTGCTTTCATAATTTTCCGGGAGGATATCCTGATAAAAGCAATGATTTCTCTCTTTCAACGCCTCCATCGTAAGCTCTGCTGCGCTCTCATCCATCACATCTGCTGCCATGGAAAGAAACTTTGCCCTGTTTCTGAAAAAATCTCCAAACGGTTTTTTTACGGTTTCTTCTGTTATGATCTCACGGATCCGTTCCTTCGCAAGTCCATAACGTTCTTTCATGCATTCTTCCAAGACTTCATCTCCCATCTTTTTCATCATCGATCACATGCCCCAGGGCAATGTGTTTGTCAACGAGTTCTTTCATATATTCCCAGATCACTTCAGAACCCTCTCCTGTTTTCCGGTTTCTCTTATAAATCTGACTTTTCTTCACCTGATGCTCTTCCCAGCTTTTTCCGTTGGAAGCATCATTTAGAAACAATGGCTGACAATTATCTAGCACATGGGCAAATTTCGCCTCCGGGGTTTCGTAAGCCTCAAACTCCTCCCATAATGCTTTTAACCACTGTCCCTGATCTTCCGGCAATAGTCCATAGATCCGTTCTGCTGCCTGCTTCTCCCTGTATTCCTTGGTTGTCGCTCCTTTTTCATCATATGCATAGGTATCACCTGCATCAATCTCTACCAGATCATGCGCCAGTACCATAGGAATCACCTTCGAAAGATCCACTTCCTCATTGGAATATTCCTTTAAAAGCACCGCCATCAACGCCAGATGCCAGGAATGCTCCGCATCATTCTCTTTCCGCTTTCCGTCTGCAAGATATGTCTGACGGAAAACATTCTTGACTTTATCTATTTCCATAATAAAGTCCAGCTGTTTTTTTAAGCGTTCTTTTTTATCCATCTGTTATACCCCCGATAAAAAAAGTCCCAGCCAGATAACCAGGATCACTCCGTTCAAAATAGACCCGACCATGCTCGTCCTGTGTTTCCGGTTTTCTTCCGAAAAGCTGGAAAGCCCCAGTGTAAAGCCATATGCAGAAAGCAGCATGGCAAAAAGCCCGGTTCCGCCGATCAGGCCCCCGAGCTTTCCATCAAAAAAGAGTGCAAGCACAACTGCCGCGATAAACAGCACGAGGGAAGCCGCCGCAAGTCCTACAGACCATTTTCCCTTGGAAGCTTCTCTTTTTTTTGCAAATGCATATCTATATCTTCTTGCCATTAATTTTTCTCCTAATCCTGTCGCAGACTGCATAAATCCCATATCCAAGCGCTGCGCCCAGAGTATTCAATATCATATCATCCACATCAAAGCAGCCAACTTTTGTAAGCAGCTGGATCACTTCTATCGTCAGACTGATAAAAAAGCCGGATAATATGATAAAAAAGCCATTTCGCATTTTTCCGGTTATTACCGGAAGAATAAATCCGTATGGCACAAATCCCAGCACATTTCCAAAAACATTTGTGAAAAGCGCAAATGTACCCACTATTTTTCGATAAGTCCAGAAACGCCTGATCTCCACAAACGGAACAAGATTGTAACGGTATTCTCTTTCTGCATCCGCCACTCTTCCGTATCCTTCGGAAAAGAACAGAAGATACACAAGAACAAGAACATACAATACAAAAAAAGCTGTCCCGAGTTTTTTTACTCTGCGTTTTGTCCCTTTTTCCAATATTCTCCCCTGCTTAAATAGTCCGAAAAGCCACACGGAACAACGTGCGGCTTTTCAGATCATATTAGATTAATATCTCTGATTTTCTTCTGAGCAGTCTCGCACCGTTCACGATCATCAGAATTCCTGTGACAAGTCCCGTCACCAGAACGACAATACCGAGTGCAAGGCTTCCCGCCCCGCTGCTCGCCATAGTTTTATAAATTTTTTCATTCATAAGGCTGCGTCCTCCCAGTAAAAGCGGACCTTCGGAATCCGCCGCTCTTTTATGACCTTTTATAACAATATTATTCTGCGCCGTACTGGTCATAATATGCATCAATGGCAGCTTTCAGCTTATCATCGATCACAACACGGCCTTTGTATTCTTTGTTGTAGAGATGCTCAACAACCTCCGCCATAGTTACAATAGCTGTAGTCTGAAGGCCGTAGGTTTCCTCGATCTCTTTGAGCGCACTCTTTGTTCCCTGGCCGCGTTCCATACGGTCAACAGAAACCACAAGACCTATCGGATTTACATCTCCCTGCGCTTTGATGATCGGAAGTGTTTCTTTAATGGATGTTCCTGCAGTCGTAACATCCTCAATGATCACTACCTTATCCCCATCCTGGATCGGGCTGCCAAGAAGAATTCCTTTATCTCCGTGGTCTTTCACTTCCTTACGGTTGGAACAGTAACGGATATCCTTTCCGTACATTTCACTGATCTCCATAGTTGCTGCTACAGAAAGCGGAATTCCTTTGTATGCCGGTCCAAACAGCACATCAAAATCCAGTCCGAATTTGCTTTCTATCGCTTTTGCATAATACTGTCCCAGCTTGCGAAGCTGCGCACCGGTACGGTAAAATCCTGTATTTACAAAAAATGGTGTCTTTCTTCCTGATTTCGTAGTAAAATCTCCAAATTTCAGGACATTACAGTCAATCATAAATTCAATAAATTCCTGCTTATACTGTTCCATTTATCTAATCCTCCATGTTTTTCATATATACGACAAACCCAGGATCCACACTCTGCTGCAATCCCAGTGTAAAATCCCTTTATTTATCCTGTTAATTCTAACATATGAACAACAGAATTGCAAATACGGCAATCCTCCGTTATTTCACTGCTCCGATCAGCTCATTGATGTCTTCCACTTTCTGTTTTTCAAGAAATGCCTGAATACCATCTGCGATCTCCACAGTAGCATAAGGGTTAAAAAAGTTTGCAGTTCCCACAGACACTGCAGTAGCACCTGCCATAATAAATTCTAGGGCATCCTCAGCAGATGCGATTCCTCCCATACCGATGATAGGAAGGGATACTGCATTTGCCACCTGATATACCATACGGACAGCTACCGGTTTTACTGCAGGACCGGACATTCCGCCAGTTTTATTTGCCAGTGCAAATGTACGTCTGTTGATATCGATCTTCATTCCTGTCAGGGTATTGATAAGAGAAAGAACATCTGCGCCGCCAGCTTCTGCTGCTTTCGCCATCTCGGTAATATCGGTTACATTTGGGCTCAGCTTCATGATCACCGGCTGTTTTGCATATTTCTTTACTTCTTTTGTGATCTCTTCAAGCGCTTTCGGATTCTGACCGAAGGCAATTCCGCCTTCCTTGACATTCGGACAGGAAACATTGATCTCCAGCATATCCACAGGCTCGTTTCCAAGGCGTTCTACAACCTCACAGTAATCCTTTGCAGATTTTCCACAGACATTGACGATGATCTTTGTATCATATTTTTTAAGGAACGGAATATCTCTTTCACAGAAAACATCAATTCCCGGATTCTGAAGACCAATGGCATTGAGCATTCCGGATGCTGTCTCGATCACTCTCGGTGTAGGATTTCCCGGCCACGGTACATTTGCCACACCTTTTGTCACAACTGCGCCAAGTCTGTTCAGATCCACAAATTCACTGTATTCCGCTCCGGAACCAAATGTTCCGGATGCTGTCATCACCGGATTCTTAAGTTCTACGCCGGCAAGATTTACATTCATTCTGCTCATAACTCTACCTCCGTGCTCAGGAATACAGGTCCGTCTTTACATACTCTCTTGTTATGGACATGAGAATGAGGATCCACATCTTTGGATTTGCACACACAGGCAAGACACGCGCCTACGCCACAGGCCATACGCTCTTCCATGGAGATCCAGCACGGAATTCCTTTTTCAAGGGCATATGCCTTGATGGCACGGAGCATCGGGGCAGGTCCGCAGGCAAAGATCGCATCTGCCTCAAGATCGTTCTCACGGATGGCATCCATAACATTTCCCTTTGTTCCTGCAGAGCCGTCTTCTGTTGCCACATAAACATCTCCATAAGCTTCAAATTCCTTATTTAAAAACAGCTCATCTCTGTATCCGAGAACCATGATCTTTTCTGCGTCCAGCTGTTTAGCAGTTTCCAGCATTGGCGGGATTCCGATTCCTCCACCCATGAGAAATACTTTTTTGCCTTTTACTGCATCCAGCGGAAAACCATTTCCCAGAGGTCCCATAGTCTCAATGGGGACCCCTGCATGAAGTCTGGAAAATTCCTCCGTACCGGTTCCTTTTCCTGTAACGCGATATACCAGTCTCAGTTTTCCTTCTGCTTTATCGATCTCACAGAGACTGATGGGTCTTGGCAAAAGCTTACCGCCATTGCGGCTGTAAAGTGATACAAACTGTCCCGGCACTGCATTTTTTCCAATCTCACCTGCATCCAGCCACATACTGTAAATATCTGTACCAATACATTCCTGGCTGAGTATCTTACAGGGCTTTTTTGTTTTTTTACTTTCTGATGTACTCATAAAATGCCTCCTGTATTATCTGTTCTCCAGCGCACCGCTGATATCCGCGATCATATCTTTTACTGCCGCTCTGGAAGCATCTGCGTAATTTTCAGCGCCAAACTCTTTATATTTCTCCTGCTTATATGCAGCGATGATTCCTCTGGAAGAGTTTACGATAGCACCAAGTCCATCCTCATTAAAGAAATGGACAAGATCTGCGCCCTTTCCACCCTGAGCACCATATCCGGGAACAAGGATAAATGTCTTCGGCATGATCTTTCTTAATACCTTTCCCATTTCCGGATAGGTCGCACCTACAACAGCACCAACATAACTATATCCATCACCCATAAGCTCATCGCCCCACTGTGCAACCTTCTCACCTACCAGCTCATAGAGCGGGCGACCGTCGATGACACGATCCTGGAACTCACCACTTGATGGATTGGAAGTTTTGACCAGAACAAAGATACCCTTTTTCTCTTCCTTGCATACATCCATAAAGGGTTTCACACCATCAGAACCAAGGTATGGATTGACTGTTGCAAAATCCTCATCAAAACCTGCATATTTTTTTGAGCCTACCTGAACCTGTCCCAAGTGACCAACTGCATATGCTGCAGATGTGGAACCGATATCACCTCTTTTGATATCACCGATCACAACCAGATCTTTGGATTTACAATACTCAACCGTTTTCTTGTATGCGATCAGTCCCGGGATACCAAACTGCTCATACATGGCGATCTGTGGTTTCACTGCCGGGATCAGATCAAAGGTCGCATCCACGATTCCTTTGTTATACTGCCAGATTGCTTCTGCAGCGCCCTCCAGAGTCTCCCCAAACTCTGCAAAAGCCTTTTTCTGGATATGCTCCGGAATATAATTCAGCATAGGATCCAGTCCTACAACGATTGGTGCATTTGTTTTGCGGATATTGCTGATCAGTTTGTTAATCATGATTCTTTCTCCTCCTGGTTATTAAATACAATTTTTCCGTCACAGATGGTATAAAGCACTTTTCCCTTTACTTTCCAGCCATCAAACGGTGTGTTATGTCCTTTGGAAACAAATTTATTTTTATCGATAGCATACTCCTGCTCCGTATCCACGATGATCACATCTGCCGGATGGCCTTTCTGGAGAGTTCCTCTGTCAAGCCCGAGGATTTTCGCCGGGTTCAGGCACATCTTCTCAACCATCTGTTTCAGTGTGATCACATCTTTTTCCACCAGCTCTGTATAGGTGAGCGGAAGGCTTGTTTCCAGACCTACGATCCCAAATGGTGCATTCTTCATAGAACCTGTTTTTTCCTGTGCACTGTGCGGTGCATGGTCCGTGCTGATCACCTCGATGGTACCGTCCTTCAGGCCCTGTTTCAGTGCTTCCACATCCTTCGGTGTACGGAGCGGCGGATTCATCTTGTAATTCGGGTCATCTGTTTTAATATCATCGGATGAAAGGATAAAATGGTGCGGGCATACCTCAGCTGTGATATTGTCGTATCCTTTCTCTTTTACGATCTTCATCATCTGGGCATCCCCATAAGTGGAACAGTGGCAGAGATGAAGATGGACTCCTGTCTCCAGCGCCAGAATGATATCTCTGGCTGTAATGGTATCTTCCACTGCATTGCAGATTCCGGGAAGCCCCAGTCTTTTGGCGTTCTCATCCTCATTCATGCATCCATCTCCACGCAGATCGATATCTTCACAATGGTCAAAAAACGGCACGCCACATTCTGCTGCGATCCTCATTGCTTCTTTACAAAGTGCTGTATTCATCACAGATTTACCATCCTCGGACACTGCCGGGATCCCTGCTTTCACCATTCCGGCAATATCTGCAAGTTCAGTACCCTTTTCTCCCATGGTGGCTGCACCTGCCTGAAGTACATGAATACCGGAAACCTGCGCCGCCTTGTTATGTACATAGTTTACCCGGTCCGGATTATCAATAGTGGGAGTTGTATTTGGCATAGCAACTACAGTTGTCACACCACCACGTGCTGCCGCAGCAGCACCACTCTTGATATCTTCCTTGTGTGTCTGGCCCGGATCACGAAAATGGACATGAAGATCGATAATTCCCGGCATGACCAGCTTTCCTTTCGCATCGATCACACGGTCGCCGTCTTTCTTTTTCAGCTTCTGGCCTATTTCCGCAATGATTCCGTCTTCCAGATAAATATCGCCTGTTTTATCCGTATCTGTAGCCGCATCCACGATCCGGCCTCCTCGAATCAGAATCCCCATTTCTGTTCTCCTCTCATCCTGTATTTTCAAAGCAGATCCTTCAATCCGCTTGTATTCTCCTATATCATACACGAAATCTCTCTATTTATAAAGATTTTTTTTACAAAGCAATTTCGCCCCTTTTTACACCCCGGAATTGTTGGAATTTTCTCCTTGACATTTCAAAACACGGGTTATATAATCAGAGCATGGCAAAATATTTAATGTAAAATCACTAGTTTTTAGAGATTATATTTACATGAATATAGTCTGTAAAATCTGGTGATTTTTTATTATCATCAGAAGGCTATTTTAATTTTTTTTATTTTTATGGAGGTAACACAAAATGAACAAGGGAACTGTAAAATGGTTCAACGCAGAAAAAGGTTATGGTTTTATCACAGGTGAGGACGGACAGGATGTATTCGTACACTTCTCCGCTATCAACGGTGAAGGCTTCAAATCTCTTGAAGAAGGACAGGCTGTATCCTACGACTTAACAGAGGGCGCTCGCGGAATGCAGGCTGCTAACGTTACAAAGTTATAATTCTATAACCATAAAAAACGTATAAGTCAAAACGGGGCTGCTTTATGGCAGACCCGTTTTTTATTGCATTATATTTATCCTGTATATAAAAATCCCCGGGATGCTTCAACACATCCCGGGAACCCATCATTTCATATGTGTTTTCTATTCCGCACTGTCTGAAGATAATCCGGAAATATAATCTGTCAATGCAGAAGTATCCATCACAGTATCCACCTTCACACTGGCTTCCTTCGCCTGGATCTTGGCATATGCGGAATATCCGATCCAGCCTACAAGCAGAACCGCGATGAGGATCCATGCCGCCATCTCAAGTACAAATTCTGCGCGTTCCTTCTTCAGGGCACTGTTTCGCGAGTATTTGTTGTTTTTATATTTGTCAACTTTCTTCTGGCTCATTGTCTTTCTCCTTTGCCGCTTCAGTACTTCGTTCATTATAGCACACTTGTTTTCAAAAGAAAAGCGGCAACTCCCTGAAGAAATGTGATAATTTTCTGAACTGGAGATTTTCTCTGATCAGACTGCTACGATAACGCCACCATCGTTGGCATACATACTGCTGACACCGGCAGTATCCATAACTACGATCTTTGCTGGGTGCAGTTTCTCACGGATAGCCTCCTCCAGCATCTTCGCTCTTTCCGGACAGTTGCAATGAGTGATGGCAACTGTCTTTTCCGGGATGTTGATCCCCTTCTCTCCAATGTGATCCACCATTTTTACGATTGCTTTATTCATGCCTCTGGCCTGATCCAGCTGACAGATCGTTCCTTCCGGAGTAGCTCCCATAACCGGCTTGATCTTCAGTGCACTGGCCACCAGAGCTTTCACTCTGCCCAAACGTCCGTTCTTGCGCAGAGTTTCCAGATTCTCCAACACAAAAAATGTGTTCATCTCTTCAATATATTTCTCTACTTCACTTACTACTTCTTCAAAAGAAAGTCCCTTTTCTTCACACTCCACGATCTTCATGGCAATCAGACTCTGACCACCGGATGCAGATTTGGAATTAAATACATGAACCTTTTTCTCCGGCTGCTCTTCCAGGAACAGGTTTTTTCCAAGAATCGCACTGTTATAGGAACCACTCAATTCTGCCGATAGCGTCACCGCATAAATGTGTTCCGCATCACACTCATATGCCTTCATATAGCGTTCCGGAGAAGGGCATGCAGACTTGGGGCATTCCGGGCAGGCCGCAACCTTCTTTAAAAAATCTTTCTGATCGAAATTCTCATCATCTATAATATTCTCACCGCCCACCGTCAGCGTCAGTGGTATGGATTCAATCCTGCCGTCATTTTTCCATTCATCTAAAAGCTCCCCACAGCTATCTATCGCAATCTTATAGCTCAATTATATCGTCCTCTTTTCCATTATATGTAGTATTCAATACCACATCTATCGTATCACATAAACAGATATTTGAAAAGAGTTTTTTAAAAAGTCTGTCCTTTTTTCTTTATCTGAGATATAATGTCTACACGCGATCACATAAAAGAAAGGAAGTGCGGCATGCTTGCATTAAAGATCACAGATATCCGGGATTTCACAAACAAACTTTTTATAGGAGAAGTATTTGACAAATTCTGTCTGTCCGAAGCGACTGTGACTACTTTTAATACTTTTACCATTGATGGCAGGCTTCAGAAAGATTTTTTTGATACAGACAGCATGAACAGACTCACAGAGCACGGCCGGACACATTCTCTCTGGAAGGACATCAGACCTTTCTGCTGGTCTGTGATCCGCGGCAAGCGTACGCCCTTAAGCTTCAGGATCGTGCTGCATTTAAGTCGGAGTGGAGTTGAAGCTGCAATGAGAAATACAGATTTCGGAATTTCCTCCGAACAGATAGACGGACTATTCTTAAATCTTCAATTTAAAAATAACAGCCTTCTTTGTACTACCGGAACCTCTCTTAAAACATTCTCTATGGATAAACGCCCGGAGCAGCTCTGGGATGATATGATCCTGAGCTTTCTGTCCAGGAATCAGATTCTTTTTGAAAGGCTATAGTCAATTCTCTTCTTCTATTTCCCTCAGGTAATACGCAAGCATATCAATAAATTCACTGTTGGTAGGCTTGTATTCCAGAGGATATCCTGCAATCTCATCCAGCAGTTTTTTATTTCCTTCCCAACACACATTTACCATTGTTCTGATATCATGCTCAATATTGGTAGGTGTTGATCTGTACTTCCGCGCCAGGCATGGATAAATGTCCTTTGTGATCCGCAATGGTTTATACTGATACCCCATGGAAATCTTTACCGCTTCCGCAACGAAAAAATATCCTTTGTATTTCGAATTTGCACCAAGTCTTCTGATCAATCCATACACCTTTTTCATACATTTGTTCCTCCATTTCATTTTTTTCTCTTTTTAAAAGCACTCCCTTATGTATAATACGACAGTTATCTATATTTTTC
>NZ_JAMOYY010000049.1:0-20842 GCF_023669475.1 Blautia sp. MB18-30
ATTTCCCTTGTGATTATCTCATAAGGGCAAAAATAAGGGAAACTACATATCATTTCACTAATGGACAGGCAGGAAAGCCTATAAAATGGGGAAAGTTAGAGGAATAATTATATAAATTCCAGTTTGTATAATTGAAAAAATGAAAAACGCATAGACAACTGTGTCTATTAGTGAAAATACGACATTTCTCGCTTTGTGTCGTGTTATTTGCAGATAACAGATTCTATATTTGATGATGAAAGGAGGAGTTGAGGTGGACCAAGTAAAAATCGGGAATTTTTTAAAAAAACTTCGCAAAGAAAAAGGCATTACACAGGAGCAGTTGGCAGAAATATTAAATGTCTCTGGAAGGACCGTATCCAGATGGGAAACCGGAAACAATATGCCGGATATCAGTATTCTTGTGGATATTGCAGATTATTATGATATCAGCATTCCTGAGATTATCAGTGGAGAAAGGAAAAGCGAGATGATGAACGAAGAAGAAAGAAAAATTGCTAAAACAATGTCAGATTATGCAACTACAGAGAAAGAGAAGATTTTTAAGGAAATGAAGCTCCAAAGTGTCATGGGAGTTTGTGCATTGGTTCTATACTGGATTCTGCATGAAACAGGTGCATATATGTATAATGATGTGTTAGGAAAGCTTGCCGGCTATTGTGAGACCTTGGTATCTGTGTCAGTCATAATGATAGCAGCATTTACGACAGGATCTTTAAGCAAGGTGCGGAGCAAGAGTAGGAAAGTTTTTGTGTTCGAAAATTTCCCAAAACCTATGCAATTAGTTGTAACTGCAGTTGTTGCCTTTGGTGGAGCTGCTGTGATCAAGCTGGTACTGGTGTATTTTTTCGGCTTATAAGTATTTTCAAATTCGTATTACATACTATGAAAAAGAACTTTTTGACATTCTTACAGATGCGTGATAATATGCTTATAGAAAAAAGAGTGCTACCGATAGACGGTTAGTCCGTTTTACTATTTAGAATATCTATCAAAAATAACCGCTTAGTTTGCAGACTGGGCGGTTATTTTTGTGGTTTATGATTATCCTTGCCTAATGTATATCCGATACAAAAGCAGGTTAGGCCGAAGCTCACTACTGCTATGAAGTCAACAATACTCATTGGCTTAGTTCTTCTTTCCAGTGGATTCCCTTTTGGGTTTCTATGTAATCAGAGGGTCACAGGTCTCCGTTTCACTTCGGTCGTTGCAAAACGAGTGCCAGTGGCACTCTGCAACCCTCTGTTGAAGGACTAACCGCCTACCGTTATGGTGGCACCCATATTCTGATTATAACCGCCTGAAACTGTCGGCGCAATATGAAGTTGACAGATGAGAGTAGGGCAACTGTAGAAAAGAATCTTTTCGACCAGGGATTCCGGTGCCAAAACGGTGCCAAGAAATCAGGCAAATAAAAATAGATGGTGCAAATCAGCCGTTTTTCACTGTATTTTGGATAGAAAACCATAAAAAATATGAGGTAAAACGGGATTAAAGTATCGCGAGGGTGGACGTACTGTAGGATCAGGACGTGTTGCTACAGTTATCGAGTAACCGTTAATTAGTATAACATCCTAATTTAATATATATTGAGTACCGCAAGGTACATTGTGTCCAAACGTAAGATACCCCGGAACCGTAAGGCTTCCGGGGTATTTTTACGAAAAATATTCATAAAATTTCTGTTTTATGGATTCAAGAAATACCAGAATTCATGCCCCTGGCATACGATATATCTTTCCAGCCATTCATTAAAAGGGATATTAAAACGATCAGTATCTGGAGCTGGATAGCATAGGTAATCGTCTCTGCCTTCTGATACAGCCTGAAGATCCATGGTTATATCGCCGATGTCCTGTAAGCAAAGAACAGGAAGATGATATGTAAACTCCGGATCAGATAAAATAGGCGTACTATTCCAAGATTCCTTTTCTTTGAGCGCTCTTTTTAAAGAATAAATGGTACAGCTGACTAAAGAACTGCCTTCCTCTCCGCAAAAAAGTTCCATGCCATTTGAGCAGGATAAAAAAGCTTTGTATGAGGCAGGAAGTTTCATATTGGGAAAATATTTTTCAAACAGCTGAAATTCTTCAGGTGTTACAGGAGGGTTAAATTTATGAGTTACTTTTATAGGTTCATCGCCTAAATGCCACTGATAGACCCATCCATTATTTTCCATTTCATATTTTAGATTGTTGAAAATTCTGTAGATTGCACGGATGTCTTCCATTACATATATGCTCCTTGATCGATGTGATATTGTAAAGATTCATATGTCTGCTTTATTTGATAACGGAGAGTAATTATAGCATGCTTAAAAGTTTTTTCAATGCTTTTTTGTGCAGAATTTACCAAAACCCTCTCGACTTTATACCACGTTAATGCTATACTTATACAGCTGTTTAACGTTTTAAAGCAAAAAATAAAAGTGAAAATACAGGAAAGAAGATAGAAAATGAAGATCGTTGTATGTATGAAGCAGGTACCGGCAACTTCCAAGGTTGATATCGATCCGGAAACCGGTGCCATGAAACGTATGTCCGGTGAGACAAGGACTAATCCATATGATCTGTTTGCACTGGAAACAGCCCTTGCGATCCGGGAAAAAACAGGCGGAACTGTAACCGTTCTTACTATGGGACCGCCTCAGGCGGAAGAGATGATCCGGGATGCTTATACCATGGGTGCTGATGAGGGCGTGATCCTTTCAGACCGAAAATTTGCGGGAGCGGATGTTCTGGCAACCTCTTATGCGTTAGCACAGGGAATCCAGGTGATCGGCGGTGCAGATCTGATCATCTGCGGAAGACAGACCACAGATGGTGACACAGCCCAGGTTGGACCGGCTATTGCAGAGCATCTGACCATCCCACATGCTGCATGGGTAGCTGAGATCATGGACGTCAATGAAAAAAGCATTCAGGTCCGTCAGGATCTTGTCAGTGTTTCTCAGGTTTCTGAGATCCCGTATCCATGTCTTTTAACCATTGACAAGGATACCTGCGTGCCACGTCTGCCATCCTATTTATTAAAGAAGGCAACTTCAGACCGTCCGGTACGGATCTTAAGCTTTGAAGATATGCCGGATCAGGATCTGAGCCGTTACGGACTGATCGGTTCCCCCACCTCTGTGGAAAAAATGTTTGCGCCGGAGGAAAGTGAAAAACAGGTTTATCTGGAAGGAACTGCAAAGGAAAAAGCAGACAAGCTTGTTGCTCTCCTGACCGGAAAGAAGATCATATAGGGGGAAGCGGAACATGGAATTTTTAAAATTTGATATAAACAAATGCGTACTCTGCGGAGTATGCGTGGAGAAATGTCCTTTTGGGGCCCTCACCATAGAGGGAAATGGAATTGTTGTAGGTGATGCCTGTCGTATGTGCGGGCTTTGCGTTCGTAACTGCCCGGAGAAAGCCATCCGGTTTGAGCAGAAGGCAAAATCCTTTGACAAGGATAAATGGAAAAACTTTCTTATCTATGTGGAGCAGGAGAGAGGAGAGATCCATCCGGTTACCTTTGAGCTGATCGGAGAAGCAAGAAAGATGGCTGTCAAAGTCGGTTATCAGGTTAACTGTGTGATCGTCGGAGGAAAAGGAACAAAGGAAAATGCGGAAAAGCTTCTGCCGTATGGCGCAGACAATGTATACGTATATGAGCATGAAGGCTTCGAAGGCTTCCGCGCAGACTGTTATACAGACGCAGTTGCAGACTGTATCGCAGCAAACAAACCAAGCTCTGTGCTGATCGGAGCTACTGCGCTGGGGCGTTCCCTTGCACCGAGGCTTTCCACCAGATTCCATACGGGACTGACTGCAGACTGCACAACTCTGGATATCCGTTCCAACACCGATATGATCCAGATCAGACCGGCTTTCGGCGGAAATATCATGGCTCAGATCGGCATCACCAAATCACGGCCACAGTTTGCCACGGTCCGTTATAAGGTTATGGACAAGGCAGAAAAAGTAAAAAATCCGCATGGTCAGGTGGTTGTATGTCCGGTAAATGAAAAAATGGCAGATTCCAGGATCAAGATTCTGTCATCCAGGGTCATTGATAAGGTAAAGAGCCTTGAGGAAGAGGATGTTCTGGTAGTAGCAGGCCGTGGTGTCCGGAATGAAAAAGATGTGGAAATGTGCTGGGAACTGGCAGATGCCCTTGGCGGACAGCTTGCCTTCACCCGTCCTATGGTAGAAAACGGATTCGGAGATGTTGCACATCAGATCGGACTTTCCGGAAGAACTGTCCGTCCGAAGCTGATCATCACCTGCGGCGTATCCGGTGCTATCCAGTTTACCTCCTGCATGACAGGATCTGACTGTATCGTAGCGATCAACAATGATCCGGAGGCACAGATCTTTAATGTTGCCGATTACTGCATCGTGGACGATCTGTATCAGGTTGTACCGGAGCTGACAGAACTGATAAAGAATCGGAAGGAGGATTAAGTCATGGCATATCCCTATAAAAAAATGACTTCAGAAGATTTTGACTACATCCGTTCTGTGACTGCTTCAGATCGTGTATGGGTCGGCGACGAGATCGCAAAAGAATATTATCGTGATGAGATGCCGGAGTACGGAGTTTTTCCTCCGGAGCTTTATGTGGAGGTTTTAAATAAAGAAGAGATCTCAGCCATCATGGCTTACGCATATAAAGAAAATATCCCGGTGGTATGCCGTGGCGCAGGAACCGGACTTGCAGGCGGAGCAACCTGTAAATATGGTGGAATCATGCTTTCTGTGATGCGCATGAACAAGATTTTTCCGATCGACAGAAAGAACCAGACCATCACAGCGGAGCCGGGAGCACTTCTCATTGATATCCAGGCGGCAGCAGCGGCAGGCGGACTTTTTTATCCGCCGGATCCGGGCGAAAAAACAGCTTCCATCGGCGGTAATGTTATCACAAATGCCGGTGGTATGAAGGCGGTACGATATGGACTGACCAGGGATTTCGTCCGTTGTATCGAGGCAGTTATGCCGGATGGTTCCATCATGAATTTTTCATCCAACGTTGTGAAGAACACAACGGGATATGATGTAAAAGATCTGGTGATCGGCTCAGAGGGAACCTTATGTATCCTGACTCAGGTAACGCTGAAGCTTCTTCCCGCACCGACCTGCACCTGTACCCTTGTAATGCCGTTCAGGAGTCTTGAGGAATGTGCAGACATGGTCCCGAAGGTTCTGGAGCTGCCGTTTGTGCCAACAGCCATCGAGTTTCTGGAAAGAGAACTGATCGATATCGTAGAACGTAATCTAAACAAAATGTTCCCGGTAAAACAGGGAGAAGCAGTGCTGATCGTTATGTATGATGCTTCCAGTAAGCAGGAACTTGACAGCGCAGTAGAGGCAGCAGCGGAAGCAGCTCTGGCAAACGGAGCTCTGGACTGCTGTATCGCAGGAACGCCGGAGCGTGCAGGTGCTGTATGGAGTGTCCGAGGCGGAATCCTGGAAGGAATGAAAGCAGATTCTGTCGCACAGGAAGAGTGTGACGTAGTTGTTCCACGAGCAAGGATCGCAGAGTATGTAAAAGCAGCCAAAAAGATTGCAAGCGCACACGGAATCCGTGTAGAGCCTTGCGGACACTGCGGAGACGGTAACATCCATACAGAGATGCTCCGTGGACCGGAAATGAGCGACCAGGAGTGGAAAGAAGCCACCCACGCAAGCCTGGTAGAGTTGTATGCACTGTCCAAAGAACTGGGCGGCCAGCTTTCCGGTGAGCATGGTATCGGAAACGGACGTCTGGAATTCCTGGAAGAGTTTGCTGGCCCGAGAATGATCGCTCTTTATAAAGCCATCAAGCTGGCTTTCGATGACAAACTGATCCTGAATCCGGGAAAAGTCATCGAATATAATAAATAAAAAATGGGGGAAAGAGAGATGAGTCAGAATAAATCATTACAAAGTAAAATGCCTCTGGCTATGGGACTTGCGTTCGTCGCATTTACCACACAGTTCGGAGGTGGATTCGCATCAGGAGCGCAGATCTATCAGTACTTTATCAACTACGGTATCTGGTGTCTGATCCTGCCGGCAGTGACACAGGGATTGTATGCACTGTTTTTCTGGTATGGAATGCGCTATGCTTATAAACACAAAACCTACGATTACAGAAGCTTTTCCGACAGTCTTTACGGAAAAACGAAACCGGTTATGTCCAATCTCTATGAGATCTGTTACCTGATCATGATCGGAACTGCATCAGCAGCAGCCTTTGCAACCGGCGGTTCCACACTGCAGACACTGTTCGGGATCCCGTACTGGCTCTGTACACTGATCATTGCAGCATTTATCTTTGTGATCGCGCTTTTCGGAACCAATGTCGTAAGAAAATGTGCTTCTACATTAAGTGTGCTGATCATCATCGGTCTTGTACTGGTACTTGTTCCGAATATCATTGCACAGTGGGGAGATATCACAGCTTCCATCCATACTATGTCCTCCGGAGAAATGACTGTACTTTCCTCCGAGAGCGGAGCCTTTGGACCGGCCCTCTATTCAGCAGTCCTTTATTTCTTCTTCCAGCTGGCATCTGTTTCTGTTATGTACCAGCACATGGAGGATGTAACGGACGAAAAACAGATCAACAAAGCAGCGATCTGGATGTTTGTATGCAACTTCTGTGCAATGGAGCTTTCCATCCTCGGACTTCTTGCCATTGCATATGTAAGTGAACTGGCATCTGCCTCGGTACCGATGCTGGTACTGGTCCAGAACGGTGTAGGCGCCGGTATCCTGACACCAATCATTTCTCTGCTGATCATCCTTGGAGCTATTTCCACAGCAGTAAATATGATCTCCGGTATTGTGACCCGCTGCGTAAATGCAGTGGAGCGTCGTATGGACAGCCCGGCGAAAAAAGCGCAGGGACACCTTGGAAGAAATGCAGTTTTCACAGCGATTTTTACATTCCTGGCATTTGCCATCGCACAGTTCGGTCTGATGACAGTTGTTAAAAAGGGATATGCATACCTTGGATATGCGGCGTTTATTACATTGTTTGTACCGTTTGTTGTACATGTCGTTGCGACAAAGGGAAAAGAGATCTGAAGAATAAAAAGCTGAACAGAAAATCCCCCGTTGATCCGTATGGCAGGATCATCAGGGGATTTTGTCAAAGTTCACAAAAATATTATAAATATTTTATTAAATATTCCAGATAGACAACATATATTTTTTCTGATACTATTACGTACAGTTATTAAATAGTTACGAATCAGAAGGATTGTTACTGAAATATTTATTTATCGTCAGGCAAGACCTTATAGTAGTATAGGAATAGGTTTTCTATATACTGTAATGGTCTTTTTTTATTTGTCTGGCAGCGGGGGAACAGGAATATGGTTATCCATAAGATTTTGAATAATAATCTGATACTGTCCAGGGATGGACAGGGACATGAAGTTATTGTAAAGGGCTGCGGAATTGCCTTTCAGAAAAAGAAAGGACAGCAAGTGGAGGAGTCCAGGATCGAGAAGATCTTTACTGCGGAAAATGCCCAGATCAGCAAGGAGATACAGGGTTATCTGACTGCTATTCCGGAAAAATATCTGGATTTTGTGGAAGCTTTTGTAAATGAAGTGAAGGAAAAAGAGGGGATGAAATTAAATGACAGTATTTATTTTTCCCTTAGCGACCATATCATGGGTGCGATCTCCAGACTTGAAAACGGAATCCGCCTTCAGAATATGCTGCTTCTGGATATCAAGCAGCTTTATCATAAGGAATATGAGATCGGCTTGGAATTACTGAAAAAGGTAAATGAGATGTTCGAGGTAGATCTTTCTGCAGATGAAGCAGGATTTTTTGCATTGCATTTTGTGAATGCGGAAGATGGCGGCAAGACGGACAGCTATCAGATTTCCATTATCGTACATCAGATCCTGGACATCGTGGAGAAGTATTATGACAATATGGAATTTCAGGAGGATAATCTGTATTATCAGCGGTTTCTCACGCATCTGAAATATTTTGCCCAGAGATTCCTTCATAAAGAGCTTCACTATGATGAGAATCAGGAGCTTTTCAAGATCATCAAGGAGCAGTACAGAGAAGCTTACGGCTGTGTAAAAATGATCTATCTTATGATGGAAGAGGAATATAAATACGCTATGACTGAGGACGAAATGCTGTATCTGACGATTCATATCCAGAAGATCACAGAAGACCATAAACGTCTGAAAAATCTGTGAAAAGAGATTGTTTTATAAATTAGGTGTTAATGGATTGTTACTGAAATACGTGCCATGTGCGTATCTTTTCAGGCAAGACCTTTAATATAAATTTCAATATTTATTATTAAAGGAGGTCCCCAAATGAAAAAGGACTATGCAAAAACTGCAGACACACTGATTGCAGCGCTGGGCGGAAAAGATAATATCACCCGTCTGTTCCACTGCATGACAAGGCTTCGTTTCTATGTGAAAGACAGATCGAAGATCAACGAGAAAGAGATCTTAAAGCTTTCTGAGATCTCCGGCGTTAACTGGCATGAAGATCAGTTCCAGGTTATCGCAGGAAACGAAGTAAACGCTGTTTACAAGGCATTGGAAGACAAAGGCGTTCCTACCGATGATGCACCGGCAGCGAACTCTGACAGCTCAAAGAGTGTTGTTTCAAAAGTTATCGATGCCATCACCGGATGTATGACCCCGATGATCCCTGCCCTGACTGCAGCCGGTATGATCAAAGTTGTACTTACCCTGCTGACAACTTTTCATCTGGTATCAGAAACAAGCAGTACCTACCAGGTGATCAGTTTTATCGGAGATGTTACTTTCTACTTCATGCCGTTCCTGATCGCAGCAAATGCTGCCAAGGTTTTCCGCGTGAACCAGTCACTGGCGCTGTTTATTGCCGGTGTTTACTTAAGCCCTACCTTTGTAACTATGGTAGCTGGTGATGCGGCCATCACACTGTTTGGTCTGCCGATCACAAAAGCAACTTATTCTTATTCCGTTATTCCGGTTATCCTGATGGTATGGATCACACATTATATTGAGATTCTGGTTGATAAGATCACACCGAAAATGGTAAAACTGATCCTGAACCCGACACTGGTAATTCTGATCAGTGCACCGATCGCCCTGATCGTAGTTGGACCGCTCGGAACAATTATTGGTAACGGACTTGCGGTAGCTATCAACTTCCTGTCCGTAAAACTTGGTTTCATTATTGTAGGTATCCTTGCAGCAACCTTCCCGTTCATCGTTATGACCGGTATGCACCATGCGCTGACACCGATCGGACTGAATGCCATTGCAACCGGTGGTACCGATACACTGATCTTTGTATCTCAGGTATGCTCTAACCTTGCACAGTCCGGAGCTTCTCTTGCAGTAGCTGTAAGATCCAAGGACAGCAACATGAAACAGCTGGCAAGTGCAGCCGGTGTTTCCGCTCTTATGGGTATCACAGAGCCTGCTCTGTATGGTGTTACACTGAAACTGAAAAGACCGGTTGTAGCAGCTTCCATCGCAGCCGGAATCGGTGGTATCGTAGGAGGACTTCTTCAGGTTTCTCTTTACATTGCACAGAATTGTATCATGGCGATCCCGGCGTTTATCGGCGAGAAGGGATTAATCAATCTGATTTATGGAATCATTATGATCGTGGTATCTTTTGTAGCTGCTTTTGTTCTTACGCTTATCTTCGGATTTGAGGATGTAAAGGCTGAGACAGAGGATGAAGTACAGAACACAGATACAGAAAAACAGCCGGCACAGCAGAACGCTCCGCTTGTAGATAAGATCGAGCTTTGTGCACCGGTAGCAGGAACTGTAAAAGCACTTTCCGATGTTCCGGATAAAACTTTTGCGGATAAGGTTTTAGGTGACGGAGCAGCAATCGTTCCATCAGAAGGAAAGGTTTATGCACCGGCAGATGGTACGGTGGCAAATATCATGGACAGCAAACATGGAATCATGTTTGTGACAGAAAGTGGAGCAGAAATTCTGATCCACATCGGACTTGATACTGTAAATTTAAATGGTAAATATTTTAAATCCCATGTTTCTGATGGAGATAAGGTAAAAAAAGGAAAGCTTCTTGTGGAATTCGATATGGATGCCATTAAGAAAGAAGGATATGATCTGATCACACCGGTTGTTGTGACCAATATTTCTGATTATATCAAAGCAGTATGCATGGAAAAAGAAGATGCAGCTGTAAATGCAGGAGATAAATTCCTGACTATTGTATAAGAATAATAACGAAACATCAGGCGGAGATAACAGATCCGCCTGATGTTTGTAAAAAGGAGAAAATTAAAATATGAAAAATTATAACCGTATGCCGGAAAACTTTCTCTGGGGCGGAGCAACCGCTGCGAACCAGTATGAAGGCGGTTGGGATGAGGATGGCAGAGGCCCGTCCATTGCAGATATCCTGACAGGAGGAAGTGTGGATAAGGAACGTCGTCTTACACCGCCGGCACCGTTACCGGAAGAATTTTATCCCAATCACCAGGCGACTGATTTTTATCATCACTGGAAAGAGGATATTGCTCTTTTTGCAGAGATGGGATTTAAGGTATATCGTTTTTCTATTTCTTGGTCCAGAGTGTTCCCAAATGGGGATGAGGAAACTCCAAATGAGGAAGGCCTTAAGTTCTACGACAATGTGATCGACGAACTGAGAAAATATAACATTGAGCCGCTGATAACGATCTCTCATTATGAGAATCCCCTTCATCTTTCTCTGGAGTATGGCGGATGGAAAAATCGTAAGATGATCGATTTCTATCTTCGATTTGCAAAGGTTTTATTTGAGAGATATAAAGGTAAGGTAAAATACTGGCTGACTTTTAATGAGATCAATATGCTGACGCAGGACTTTGGTGCGGTATTCTGTGCAGGAATGCTGGACCCGAAGGATGTATGTGAGCAGAGCCGTTATCAGGCAATGCATCACCAGCTGGTAGCAAGTGCACTTGCAGTTTCTATGGCTCATGAGATCGATCCGGAGTTTATGCTTGGCTGTATGCTTGCTTATCACAATGGTTATCCATATACCTGCCATCCGGATGATATCTTATATGCACAGCAGTTTGGGCAGATCCACAATTCCATTGCCGGTGATGTTCATGTAAGAGGATATTATCCGGGATTTGCAGCGAGATACTTTGAGGAGCACGGAATCCAGCTGGAGGTTCTTCAGGAGGATAAAGAGATCCTCAAGAAGGGTACGGTGGACTTTTTCACTATCAGCTATTATTCCAGTAGCTGTGTCAGCGTGACAAAGGACGGAGAGAAAACGGCCGGAAATGGAAGTGACAATCTGAAAAATCCATATCTGAAAGCTTCCGACTGGGGCTGGCAGATCGATGCAACTGGTCTTCGCTATGTTCTGAACCAGATCTATGACCGCTATCAGATTCCGATCATGATCGTGGAAAATGGTCTTGGGGCGGTGGATCAGCTGACAGAGGATGGAAAGATTCACGATGATTACCGTATTGAATATATGCGCCGCCATATAGAGCAGATGAAGGAAGCAATCCATGACGGAGTAGATCTGATCGGCTACACCTGCTGGGGCTGTACAGATCTTGTCAGTGCCTCCACTGGAGAATTCAAGAAGCGTTATGGTCTTATCTATGTAAATAAAAATGATGACGGGACCGGAGACTTTTCCAGAATCCGCAAAGATTCTTTTTACTGGTACAAAAAAGTGATTGAATCCTGCGGGGAAGAGCTTTAACTGAATCAACTGCGAAGCAGTTATCTGGTGTAGAATTATGTAGCGAATGCGGTTGCTTTTATCCGGTTGACGACAAAATCCTGGAGTATGACAATGTACTCCGGGATTTTTTTGAAAGGTTGACTTTTACACGGTAAAGTGTAATACTTATTGTAAGTGACGAATGTGAGGAGTGTTTTTTATGCCGGATGAAAAAGTACTGCAGGTAGCGATACTTATATGGGGATGTGTATTTTGTGCCATAGCTGCATTATGTATATTTCTGAGCAGTAATTATGACAGGGAAAAGCGTCGGTATCTTATCCTGATGGAGAGTTTTGCTTCCATGTTATTGCTGATGGATGCCATGGCGTATATTTTCAGGGGATATCCCGGAGTTCCGGGCAGTGTGATGGTCCGTATTTCGAGTTTTCTCGTATTCCTTTTAAGTGACGTAGTCCTGCTGTGTTTTCACATTTATGTGTGTGTTTATCTGTTTTCGAAGAAAGAGCGGAGAACATTAAAAAGAGTAAAAGCTGGATATATTATTGCTGCCGCAGGGGCTGTTTTTGTGGTGATCTCGCAGTTTACTCACTGGTATTATTACATAGATGTGGATAATTATTACCATCGGGCACCGTTATATATTATGTCAATTCTTCTTCCGGCAGCAGGTATGTTCATTGATCTTACACTTTTGCTCCAGTACAAAAAGAGAGTCAGCAGGAAGCTCCTGTTCTCTATGCTGTCATGCATTGTACTTCCGGCAGTGGCGGCAGCTGTGCAGGCATTCTGGTATGGAATGTCGCTGATCGAGTTTTCTGTTGGTATTTCCATGATCATTATGTTTATCGTGACGATGACGGAGCTGAATCAGGAAATGTATCAGCTGATAAGCAGAGAGGGCAAGATAAAGGAAAGACTTGAGATCGCAACGATACTGAATAAATGCATTGCTGAGCTGATATCAGGAGAAGATGAAGATGCGGCGATCTCCAATCTGCTGCGTATTATCAGCGGGTATTTTGACGGAGATCGCAGTTATATTGTTCAGATCGATGAAAAGAGGAATGTCTGTACAAATACCTATGAGTATGCCATGAACGGAGTGACTGCTGAGAAGGATAATCTTCAGGAGGTTCCCATGGAAATGCTGGATATCTGGATGGACAGCTTTCGGAAAAATGGCCTGTATTATATTCCGGATATTGAGGAGGAGCAGGGGCAGCCGTATTATGAGACTCTGAAGATGCAGGACATCACCAGGCTGCTGGCCGTTCCTTTAAACAGTGACGGAAAGATCATAGGATTTCTCGGGGTAGATAATCCAAGACTGCACTATGAGGATCATACGCTGCTGTCATCCATACAGTACTTTTTAACGGACAGCCTGAAAGCCAAGGAGCGTAAGGCGTGTCTGCAGTACATGAGCTACCGTGATATGCTGACGACCTTGTATAACAGGAACAGGTATATTCAGGTTTTGGAAGGCATGCAGGCAAAAACAGTGATAAAAACAGGAGTAGCATATATTGATATCAATGGTCTGAAACGGGTGAATGATCTTTACGGACATGAGGCCGGAGACAGGCTGATCATAAATACAGCGCGTTCCATGCTTGCGATTCTACCGGAAAATGCTTACCGGGTAGGTGGCGATGAATTTGTACTCATCTGTTTTGATATGGATGAGAAGATTTTTCGGAGTAAGGTTCGGGATATCTGTGACAGCATTACTGCTAAAAGGATCAGTGTTTCTGTTGGTGTTGTCTGGGAGGAAAGCTCTTCGGAGCTTGAGACAATGCTGAGAAGAGCAGATGATCTTATGTATGCGGAAAAAAAGAAATATTATGAAAAGCATGGAACGATGTGAAGGTATGCAGCAGAGAGCAGAGTGTACGAGGAATGTCCGAGATACTGCAGCTGATTGATCGTCAGATGTAAGGTTACCGGCCGTCGGAAATTACGCATTGGTTTTGAATAAAAAAATAAAGCTCCCTGTTTTGCGATTGTGAAACAAGGGGCTTTATTTATAAGAAACGTTTATTTCAAAAAATATTTTCTATTATTATTAGGACCATCATGTGATACGTCAGGCATTTCGTTTAATATAGCTCTGGTTCGTGGAGAGCTTAATTTTATATAAGAAGCGATATCGCTTGTTTTTGAAGGCCCGTTTTTGGACAGATATTTTTTTATTTTATTCATATGTTGAAAGGTTTTATTGCTTGTTTTATTGCTTGTTTTATCGCTTGTTTTTATCGCTTGTTTTTTACTGCTTGTTTTTGTACGTCGCTTTTTCTTAATAGTAAGAACTAAGATAGTGCGGTCTGGATCAAATTCTTCTTCAATGATTGGCTCAGGCCACCCCTGATCTGCCCAAGTATTAAAAATATTTGGAACACCACTTCCGGCACGTTCACCTATATTGATGAGATTAAACATTTTCATCAATATTTTATTTCGAGGGTCTGATATTCCACCTTTACGCATCTGTTGTTTACCAGTTCGGGAATAACCAGGGTTTTCAAATATTATTTTTTCAGTATTTTTTCTGATAACAATACCACGTACGCCATAAAAATCAGCGTTTATTAAACAATTGGCTAATGCTTCTCTGAGGGCTTCGTGAATAGGTGTATCATCGATACGATTTCCATCAACAGTCTTAAAAGGGATTTTTATATCCGTGATAAGTTTGTTATAAACTCTGAAATAAAAATCACAGATATTACCAGACCATTCTCCAGAACTGGATTGTAAGCGGTCTGTCCAGCGTATTGAAGGATCAAGTATTTCCTGATAATCGAGAAAATACTCAGGAAAATGACGAACAATATTATATTCATCTCCAAACATAAGCATTCCGGCAGCTGTTGGATGTAATTGCTTATCGATATTTGAAATAGCGGCAGCTCCTATGCTGCGAAGATACTCAAAATCATCCAGGCGGCCAAAAGGATGTGCTGGTTTCAATGATCTGTGACGGTTTCTGTATCCCTGTATGGTTTCATAGTTCAGATCAGTCATAGGAACGTCATCAAGAACACTCATATCCATAGTATTATCAGTTTGATCTCGAATCATTGTTTTAACCTGGAGTTTGGTACAGTGATAATCTCCTTCGTGATTTCTGCGAAAAGTTCCATTAAAAATATCATCATTAATATAAACCGGTTTTTGTTCACGGCGAGCCATTGGAACATAAATTACAATGATCATATCATCATTGAGTTTAAAGGTTTCTACATCAGTGTCGGTGAGAAGATTTATATTTACCTTTTTTCGATTGTTTATAGTATCCCAGAATTCTTTTAATAATTTGCCTTGATTTTCTGCTTTTAATCCTGTAGTTCTCCAGCTTCCGTCTTTATTTTCAGCAACTCCCAGGATGATTACTCCGCCATAGCAGTTGGCAAATGCAGAGTAGGTATCCCATAAAGAAGATGGTAATCCACCATTGGATTTCTTTACTTCGCGGCGATTATCTTCTTTGTACAAGTCGAATTTAGTAATATCAAAGATATTGGACATTGTAATCACCTCATGAAAAATATATTATTATTTTTATATAATTGGATTAATCGTATCAAAGTAAAAAAGAAAAATCAATTAAAAGACTAGAAATTTTCTGTAACGTTTTTGAGATCAGTGCGTCTTATAAGTGAGAAGGGAGGAAAAGAAAGAACCGATGAATATTGAGGAACTTTACCGGACATATTTTGACATTGTATATCGGTATATCCGTTCTGTCTCACGGGATGGAGCGCTGGCTGAGGAAGTGACCCAGGAGACATTTTTTAAGGCGCTGAAAAAAGCAGATCAGTTCCGTGATGACTGCGATGTGCGGGTGTGGCTTTGCCAGATTGCAAAGAATACGTTGTACGACCATCTGAAAAAGCAGAAAAATCAACTTCCCGGAGAGGAGCAGCCGGAAACAGCAGAAAGCCATGGCGGAGAAATTTTTGAGGAAAAGCTGGCACGGCGGAGTCAGGCTATGGAGATCCACAAAGTTTTGCATGGCCTTTCGGAACCGTATAAAGAAGTTTTTTCCCTGCGGACATTCGGAGAGCTTAAGTTTAGTGAGATCGGAATACTTTTTGGAAAAAGTGAAAACTGGGCGCGGGTGACTTATTACCGTGCAAGAGTAAAGATCAGAGAGGAGCTGGAATATGAAGATTACATGTGACGTAATACAGGATTTGATGCCATCTTATATAGATGGGATATTAAGCGAAGACAGTCGGGCGCTGGTGGAAGAACATATGGGAACCTGTCAGGAATGCAGAAAAATGTTGGAGATCATGAAAGAAGAGCAGGGAAAAGAGCAGGCCCGGATAAGATCATCTGTAGCTTCTGTAGCAGGATGTGGAACTGGTGGGACGGAAAATACTGAAAGTAATGCAAATACCGGAAGCGCAGCCGCGCTGAAAAAAATCCGGAAAAAATTAATAATACGCAGAGTGCTGACAGCAGCAGTGGCAGTTATCCTGACACTCATCGCTGCGGCAGCAGGCTACGACCACTGGTATTTCAACGAAAAATACATGACCCTGGAAAACAGCGGAATGTACGTAAAAAATAACAGTTTGTATTCTTCCAATAATCTCATCAACCGAATGAAAGTACAGTACACAGAAGATGGAAAAACAGAGTTCGTCTACGCCATTGACGCGCCATATGCAGGAACTCTGGAACTGAAAGGCGATGACATGCTGCTTCAGGATTTTTCCAAAAAGACAGAGGAAGTATCACCGGAAGATGACAGCATCCCGGAAACGGTGAAGGAAGTTTATTACATGAGTGAGGTGGCCAGAAAGAAGAGCCTGGAATTAACAGAGCTGGAAGCAAAGGGAGATCTGGATGCAGCGGAGAAAATTGTGGATGAGATGAAACAGGAATCGAAGCGGATATGGTCGGAACAAGAGGATAGAAATACCGCATCGTCTATGTTAAAATAAAACCTGGACAGTACAGTAAAAGAGTTCTATAAAAATTCTGTGCTGTAGGCAAAAAAACAGACAGCAGTGAATTTACGTATTTACTGCCGAAGAACAGGGGGACATAAGATGTTATTTGTATGCTATCAAAAATGCAGTACTTGTAAAAAGGCTCAGAAATGGCTGGATGAGAGCAATGTGGAATATACGTTGCGTGATATTAAGACGGACAATCCAACTGCAGAGGAACTGAAAGCCTGGTGGGAAAAAAGCGGTCTTCCGCTGAAGCGTTTCTTCAATACCAGTGGAAATATTTATAAAGAGATGAAACTGAAAGATAAACTTCCGGAGATGAGTGAGGAAGAGCAGCTTGCGCTTCTTGCAACAGACGGGATGCTTGTGAAACGACCAATCCTTGTTGGGAAAGACAAGGTGCTGGTGGGCGCTAAAGAAAAAGAATGGGAAGAGTATCTGAAATCATGAAAAAGAAACTGAATTATGCGGATATCGTTAAGGAAACCGTGATCCTCACCGTGGCAGTGGCGATCATTGCAGCGGCGGTATATTTTTTCCTAGTGCCAAGCCATACGTCGGTCAGCAGTATTTCCGGTCTTGGAATCGTGCTTTCCAACTTTGTGCCGCTGCAGCTGTCGGCGATTACCATGATCCTGAATGTGGTATTGCTGATCATTGGATTTTTTACCTGTGGAAGAGAGTTTGGAGTTAAGACGGTTTATACCAGTGTAATGCTGCCGTTGTTTCTGGGATTGTTTGAGATCATTTTTCCAAATTTCGGTTCCATGACAGACAGCCAGGAACTGGATGTTCTGTGTTATATTCTGGTAGTGAGTGTGGGACTTAGCATTCTTTTTAACAGGAATGCATCCTCAGGCGGACTGGATATCGTGGCGAAGATCATGAATAAGTATCTCCACATGGAACTTGGAAAAGCCATGTCTCTTTCCGGTATGTGCGTGGCACTTTCCGCGGCGCTTGTGTATGATAAAAAGACGGTGGTCTTAAGTATTCTGGGAACGTATTTTAACGGAATCGTTCTGGATCATTTTATTTTTGACAATAATATCAAGCGGCGTGTCTGCATCATCACGAAAAAGGAAGAGGAGCTGAGGCAGTTTATCATTCATGACCTGCACAGCGGAGCCACGATCTATGAGGCCATCGGAGCCTATAACATGGAAAAACGCCGTGAGATCATCACCATCGTAGATAAAGGTGAATATCAGAAGCTGATGAAGTTTATAAACCAGGAGGACCCGAAAGCGTTTATTACGGTTTATAATGTATCGAATATGCGGTATCAGCCGAAGAAATAAGAATATTTTGCTGGAATAAAAAAACTCCCGGGACAAAAGGCCCGGGAATTTTTTACCATATTTTACAGGAAAATATATTTCAGGATAAACAGCACTGCCAGTACATACATCAGAGCGCTGATCTTCTTTTCTTTTGCCTTACCTGTGATCAGGTTGATTGCTACGTATGTGATAATTCCCATGGAGATACCTTCGGAAATGCTGTAGAAGAACGGCATTGCGATGATACATACATAACATGGGATTGCCTCGGACATATCGCTGAAATCAATGCTGATAACATTGCTGAGCATGTACAGACCGACGATCACCAGAGCCGGAGCTGTGGCAAAGGACGGGATTGCCAGGAAGATCGGAGACAGGAACAGGGACAGGCCAAATAAGATGGCAGTTGTCACTGCGGTAAGTCCGGTTCTTCCGCCTTCGGATACACCGGAAGCACTTTCTACGAAGGTAGTGGTTGTGGATGTACCAAGAACTGCACCGGCAGTTGTTGCAACTGCATCTGCAAGAAGTGCGCCCTTGATGTTAGGAAGCTTGCCATTTTCATCCAGCATGCCTGCTTTAGAAGAGACACCAACGAGAGTTCCAAGAGTATCAAAAAGATCTACAAATAAAAATGCAAACAGGATAACAAGGAAATCCAGTGAGAAAACTCCGTCAAACTGCAGCTTCGCAAAGATCGGAGCAAGGCTCGGGATAGAGAGTCCGTTGCTGAAATCCGGGAGCAGGCTGTAGAAGCCGATCTCCGGGTTCGGAACATAAAGTCCGGCGAACTGACAGATGATTCCAAGTCCCCATGTGATCAGGATACCCCAGAGGATGTTTCCCTTTACATTTTTAACAACCAGGATTCCGGTTACGATGATACCGATCAGAGCCAGGATAACGGTGATCCCAACGTTGTTGAAGGAAGCCTCTACACCCTTGGCTGCGTTGTAGCCATCTACAGAGAAAAGCTGCAGCAGAGTGGAGCCGCCGATCACGATATTGGCATTCTGTAATCCTACAAATGCGATGAAAAGACCGATACCAACACTGACTGCGGATTTCAGGTTTAGAGGGATCGCATTGAAGATCGCTTCACGTACATTGGTAAGTGAAAGAACGATAAATACGATACCTTCTGCAAAAACTGCAGTCAGTGCATACTGCCAGCTGTATCCCATACCGATAACAACTGTATAGGCAAAGTATGCGTTCAGACCCATTCCTGGTGCCAGTGCAAACGGGTAGTTGGCGAAGATTGCCATCAGCAGCGTTCCCAGGAAGGCTGCCAGTGCGGTAGCTGTGAATACAGCTCCGGAATCCATGCCGGTTGCGGACAGGATGTTCGGGTTAACTGCCAGGATATAGGCCATTGTCATGAAGGTGGTGATACCTGCCAGAACCTCTGTTTTGGCGTCCGTTTTATTTGCGGACAGCTTGAAGATTTTTTCTAACATATTTCTTTCCCTTTCTTAAATATGTTTTTGGACAACATGTCTATTTTATCATATAAAAATTTCGTATGCAATCGTTAGTGCTTAACAGATATTGTTATGTAAGGTAATTTTTTGCAAAATACTTTTACAAGCAGGTAATTTGTGTGTAAAATACAGAAAAGAGAGTATTCGATTTACAGACGGGTTTATTTTGCAATGAAAGGGGGATGGATAATGTCTGAGAAAAAACTGCGGAATATTACAGATGTGCTCTGCTTTTTGATGATCCTTGGGTACGTGATGTATCTTGTGGCCACCTGGGGAAATCTGCCGGAGAGGGTGCCGATCCATTTTAATGCGCATGGGATCCCGGACCGGTATGGAAAGAAGGGCAGCCTTCTTCTGGAGCCGATTTTGGGGCTGCTGATCCTGGCACTTCTGATGTTCTGTCAGAGATTTCCACAGTGGTGGAACTATCCAGTTGAGGTGACAGAGGAAAACAGAGAGCATATCTTTGAGATTGCGTCAAAAATGATGTCTGTGATCAAGCTGTTATCCATTGGAGTATGTCTTTATGCCGGGATCAGCGGGAATCTGGGAACGGCACCTATGTGGCCGGTGTGGATACTGATCACAGGGATTTTCGTGACATTGATCCTGGGGATCCGGGGGATATATAAGGCTGGTAAAGAAACTGGCATGGATGAGGATGATAAATCGTGAAGCGGTTGCGTTTGTGATCATGCAGAAGAGTGGAAGGGAAATGTTCGATTTATTGTACTGAATATGGATGGAACCAGCGAAAGCGGATCGCGAATATCCGCTTGGCGAAATTATAATAAAAACAGGAAAGGAATCTCAGGAGCATATGGCAGATACAAGAACAGATGAGCTTTACAGAGCGCTTCAGGATAAGGGCTATCCCGATGAGCTGTGCCGGGAAATCGCCTATAAACATATGAATACCGATTACACAGCTACACGGATGCTGGGGTATTTATACAGGGTGACAAGTCCCAGAGTGGAGGATGTGATCGATGAGATGCTGGCGATCTTAAGTGACAGGGAAGCCATCGTCCGGAAGAAAGAGCTGGAGCACGCCCAGGCTACGATCAACAGCGTGTATCGGGAGGGTTTGTAACGGAAATCCCGGAGCTTTGCCAGTGCTGGCGGATCAGAAGCTTCATCCTTTAAGGAAAATCAGGAGATCATGGCTCTGGAGCATCATCTCCTTCCGCAGAAATTCATCATTGATAACTACATCAATATGAACGCACACTTTAATTTTATCCGTTTCTTTTAAACAGTATTGTTATTACGGTAGTGATTACTCTGATCGTAATTTATGCAAGTAATTGAAGATGGACAAAATAGTAATTGTATTAACTGATAAACCATAGTATAATACAAATATGAACACAACATATAAATCAAACAACAATGTCGTCTATTCCTGT